>JAOZKS010000041.1:1351-12511 GCA_029935255.1 Pontiella sp. | reverse complement strand
CCGCCGCAATCGGAATTTAATTTTATTAGTCATAACGTCGGGAAACCCGCTATATACCAACTTATCCAGAAATACATTGTGGCCATTCTCCGCTCTGATATGATTTCCGAGTGATTCTAAATAAACATGTTTTCCTAGCCGTAGTTATTATTGCCTATACGGTGGCATTCATTACGACATTTGATGCGCTAGGCGACTCGATCTTGATCTTATCCGTTGCACTAATTGGCTTCTGTGGGTGGTTCTACGGCATCCGTATCGGCTTGATTTCAATCATACCCTATACCCTCCTCAACACAGTAATTCTCATCCTCGTCTCTGGGCAAACTTACTTTATACTGCAGGCTTTCAACCCGCTAGGTCATATTCTATCCATAATTGTCGTGTTAGTAACGGGTTCAATGCATGAATCACAAATTCGCCTAACGAATTTAAAAACAAGCCTCGCAGCCCGTGTTGATGAGGCCACCACCGAGATGGAGCAGCAAATACAACAACTTATCGCAAACGATGAACACGAACGCATTAGAATAGGCCAGGATTTGCACGATGGAGTTGGGCAATACCTTACTGGAATGCTGCTTCACAGCGAGGCTCTTAGCGAACAGCTCACCGAACAGGAATTCCCGGAGGCTCAGCAGGCCCAAACGGTGATGGCACTGGTACATGACAATCTAACACTCATCCGTCGGCTTGCGCGCTCGTTCCTGCCCAACCACCTGCAGACATCAGGATTTAGCTCGGCGATGGACGATATGATTGACTATTTCAGGGAAACCACTGAAACCGAATTTCGGTTGCTCCATCCCGACTCGAATAAAAAACTACCGAATTCAATGGCGCTGCAGCTCTACCGGATCGCGCAGGAATCCATTTTTTGCATTCAACAGAACTGCCAAGCAAAACGGATAGATATTCAGATGCAGTTTGATGGAACGACATGCACCTTTACGATAGACGGATTTGAATGCAATTCAGCCTCGATCAGCAATCCTCTTTTGGCATCGAGAATCTTGAAGTACCGGGCACGAACCATCAATGGATCTTTACGCTTTGAAAACCCGACTCCCTATGCTCTACGACTTAAATGCACCGCTCAGACACAAGGAGAAGCCTAATGCGGGAACAGCACGATATTGCGCCGAAGGATCGATATCGCTTTTCGCTCTTAGGTTTGGCATGGCTGGCCTATGTGGCATTTACCATCTTGGGCTATCCCTACTGCGGCATCTCGGTCATGCTGTCCAGCATTTTACTCTGCGGCCTTGCCACATGGTTATACAGTTACAAAATGGGCCTGCTCACCTCCCTGCTGTCCCATCCGTACAATGTGCTGATGATGATGTACAACCTCGAGAGCCTCGACGGTTGGAAACCCGCGCTGAACATTGGCGGCTTGCTGACCCAGCTTTTGGCCATCGGCTGCATTGGCGTGCTAACCGTCAATCGCAAGAAAATCTCCCAACTCAATCTTGAACTGAAAAAAAGGGTTCAAGAGCGTACCGATGAGCTCAACGATCTCAACGAATTCCTGATCCATCAAGACGAATCAGAAAAAAACCACTTAGCCGACAACCTCTATAACGAGGCCGCATCCAACCTCTCCGCGCTACTGATGGAATGCGACACACTGCGCGATCAACTGCTCGCTGCGGATCATCCCCAGGCCGAGGCCGCCGTCAAATTGGCACAACTTGCCAACATGAATATCACGCTCATCAAGAACCTGACCCACCACCTCTCCCCCGCCCGTCTCGATACGTTGGGAATCGAACAAGCCATACAAGATCTCGTGGGCTATTTCCAGGAAACCATGCAAACCACATTTTCAGTCTCCATCAGTCCACAGCACCGTGAACTCCACCCCGCAACCGCAACAAACCTGTACCGGATCACCCATGAAGTCGTAACCAACGCACTACGCCATGGGAAAGCAGTTCACATCGACATCACCCTACAACTTGATGCGAAGAATTTCACCCTCATGGTCACCAACGACGGAACCGCCCTGCCGAATCCATTGATAGAAGGCACCGGTATCCATTTGATCCGACAACGAGCCAGAAAAATCAATGCAACCGTCCTATACAGAAGGGCTTATAATGGGCGCACCCGATTTGAATGTATTTCAAAATCCCAAACCGGTATGGAATAAAAAACTTTCCACCCCGCAAGACAGCCACTAAAAGATTCATATGAATTCACTCCTCATAGCCGCCGTCTCCGCCATTCTATACCTCGTCGCCTACAACACCTATGGACGGTTTCTGGCACGCAAAATCTTCAAGATCGATCCAACCACAAAATGCCCCAGCGAAACCCATCACGACGGCATTGACTTTGTGAAGACCAACAAACTCGTGCTTTTTGGCCACCACTTCACCTCCATCGCCGGAACCGGCCCGATTGTCGGCCCCGCCATCCCCATGGTTTTCATGATTGCCATGACCGCCTGGGCCATGAAGATTAATCTCATCAGTTTCTACACCCAAAAGGAAATACTCCTCTTCGTCATCGGTTCCATCATCAGCGTACTACAGATTTGGATGGTCGTTGAAGGCGTGATCGTACTTGCGCGCTTACGCAAGAAAGCATAGCGTCTCGCCAATTAACCGGAGAATTTCATGAACGACCTATACAAAACCCTGCTCTCTAAAATTGGCGAGGACCCCGCACGCGAAGGCCTGCTCGACACCCCCGACCGTGCCGCCAAAGCCATGAACTTCCTCACCCAAGGTTATCAACAGAATCTTGAAGAAGTCGTCAACAATGCCGTTTTCACCGTTGAAGACAACCACATGATCATCGTAAAGGATATCGAGCTTTACAGCCTCTGCGAGCATCACATGCTCCCCTTCTTCGGAAAGTGCCACATTGGCTATATTCCTGAAGGAAAAGTCCTCGGCGTTAGTAAGCTCGCGCGGATTGTCGACCTCTTCGCGCGCCGCCTCCAGATTCAGGAGCGCCTTACTACCCAAGTGGCGATGTCGATCATGGATACCGTCGCCCCCGAAGGGGTCGGCGTGGTGATTGAAGCACAGCACCTGTGCATGATGATGCGCGGCGTGGAAAAACAAAATTCCTGCATGATCACCTCCGCCATGCTCGGCAGTTTTCGGAATGAACCCTCCACCCGCAACGAATTCCTGCAGCTCATCAGGGGTTAGAGTCCGCTGGAGACCCGGGCTTCGGGAAAGGCGGAAAGGCCAATGGAAAACATGATACGCTGCTCGCCATCATCATAGAAGTGGTATCCAATTCCGTAGCGCATACAGCAGAAATTCTTGTAGCCAATCACCGCGACCTCCTGAAGATCGTTGCTATTGTCGTCATAGCGGGCGTAGCCTTCGAAGGATACATTGCTCTCCGGAAAAAGATCGACGCGCGGTGTCCAGAGCGATTGATCGGATTTTTGATAAAGGTGCTCCAGCGAAAAGACAACGTCGTCGCGGTCATAGGAAATACGTGTATTGAAATAGGGGATCTGCTCGGCATACCAGTCATACGCGCCCTCTAAATCGACCATGGTCCGTTTCGTGAGCGGCATGCGGGCATCGATATAGAGCAGGTCGAAATCATCCTGAGCAGGATCCTTCTCCACAAAATAATAGGTATAGAGATCCAGATCAACAAAGCGTGCAAGCCGTCCATCGCGTTTGGTCTGAAGAACGTTCCTTAAACCCACCTGAACCTTGTTTTCATCCGTCAGCTCGTCCACATCGTCGAACTGCAATAGTTGGGTCTTCGCGATGGATGTATCTTCATAGATATAATCGGCATACGGTTCGATCTTGTGGCGCAGTCCTTTTCCGTACCACCGCGCACGCTCTGACAGGATTTTTGTGGCTTGGAACGAGGCCTCGACGCCCGCACCGGGAATGTGGCGCAACTCCTCGCCACTGGCTTCGGTTTCGGAATAGTAGGTTGCCCGATAGCTCGCACGCGGAACCAGATTAAAGAAACCATACCGTTGCGGAAGATAGAGCGCGTTGGCGGAGTCGATCCGTGCCGAACCGTATTTGCTATCCGCCGTATTGGTTTCCGCATAGACGCGGTCCAGGTTGGCGATGGAGTTTTCGCTTTGGAAATAGAACGGCGAGTTGCCGAGCTGGGTGCGATAGAGGTCGGCCGAATATTCGATCCGATCGGTGTTGTCGTAGAAATCGTTCAGGCGGGTGGAAATGAAGGCCTCCGAACCGACGTAGCTATTTCCATAGACCCACGATGCATAGTTTTCGGGTTGGGCATTATTGCGGTATTCAGATTTAAAAAACTCTTCGAGGATTGCCGGGTCGCTGAGGTAGTTCCATTTCGTGTTTAGATAGTGGGTGTCGGTAAAGTTCTGAATGTGCTCGAACTTAAAGCGGTAGCGGTCGTCACCGATCTGTTCGCGCGCTTCGGGGGTGTCGAATCGACGGTATGGATCTTCGTCTTTCAAATAAAAGGCCGCAAACTCGCCGACGGCTTTGGGATAGTCCCACGAGAAGCCCTGGCCAATCCCGACCCCTCGCCTCCCGTACAGATTTACATCCGTGATCGAGTCAACATTTTGTGTGATGGGCAATGTCGTTTGGGTCAGTGCGTATGCGCCCCATTCACTGCCGAAACCGAGCTTGAAAGTGAAGATGCTTTCGCTGAGCTTATGGTTCCAATACGGCACATACATGACCGGCACTTTCCCAGCGTAGAATGTCACACCTTTGGCCTTAATGTATTTTTCATCGACCAACCGTGCCTCTTTGGCATGAGCGCGGATATGCGGGGAGGAGTTCGTGCAGGTGGTGAAACTGGCACCGCGCAGCAGGAATTCATTGGTCGAAACCCGCTCAACATGATCGATGCTCATGAACGCTGGTTCGAAGTAGAACGATGACGGACCAAACACCCCGTCCTGAGTGATGAAGTTATAGTCCAGATCCGTGCCCTGCCAAATAATGTTTCCCCGCTCAAAAAGGATGTTGCCTTCGGCATGCAAATCACCGGTTTCCGGATTGCCGGATATTTTATCAGCTCGAATCGTCACGTTTTCAAAACGCCCAGTCACTCCGCCACTGGCGATGACGGTTTCGTTGGTGTATTCCAAACGCGCGGCCTGGATATCGAATGGTTCATCCGGAATTTCTTTCGGAAGGTCCATCTCGACCGCTCCGGTTGACGACAGCAGACCGCCGAGCAGTACGAATCCGTAAAGGTGCCTACTTCTCAGCATTTTCTGACACCTTTTCAACCGATACAGGCGGCGGCTTTTTATGAACAGGAACCCGAGCGGTCATGGGCAAGGCCATCATCTCTTTCAACTCGGCAATGCGTTTCTCCGCATCGGGAACCAGCTTGCTTTTCGGATATTCCTTCATCATCTGCTCATAGTAGATAATGGCCGACTCCGGCTTTTTGGGGACTTTGGCATAGAAAGCAGCTTCGTCGAATGCCTTTTTTGCCTTCACTTCATAAAGGTTGTTACGCAGTCGGATGATATCGCTCTTGTGTTTTGATTTTGGATAGGTAGTCAGAAAAACTGTCGTCGAGGTTAATTGCCGATCCAAGACATCCAAGCTGTTTGGGAAATCCCTACGGAGCGTGTCGAGGCAAAGAATCTGCTGCCAGGCCGACTCCTCGGAAAACGAACTATCGGGATAGCGATAGCCTAAAACTGCATAGGCGGAAATCGCCAGTTCCATATCTTTCGCCTGCTGGTAGGACTGCCCAATCAGGAACTGCGCTTCCGGCGCACGCATCCACTGAGGTCCGTTTCGGATAACATCTTCGAAATAGTCCACCGAATATTCCGGAGCACGATAACCGCCGAAAAACCAGCGCATCCGCCTCTGCTTCATGATATCGACAGCAATCGAGAATTGGCTTTCCAGCACCGAATCGTAGTCGCGCATACGGCTGGAATAGTTATCGATCAGATATTGGTATTCCCTGAAGGCTTCCTTGAACTTTCCTCGGGCATTCAGCATATCCGCACGGGCGCGTTGCGCCCAGGGCGCCTCTTTGCTGTTGGGCCAGCGGCGCACCAGATAGAGCATCCGGCGATCTGCCTTTTTCAGGCGACCCTTGTTCTGCGTTTCACGGGCATATTCCCACTGGCCTGCCGGAGTTTCCTTCTTCTTGTCGAACATGACCCGCCAGGTACTTCGACCTTGTTCTTCAACAATATAGGGCTTCTCATCGCCCGCAAAAACAAACTCTCCACGACACAAGACAAGGGTGATCACCATTAGAAAATAAGTTGAAAATCGCATAATCAGGACAATCTAGTTAACCTTCGGCTTCTGGGCAATTCCAAACGTTCACTTGTCATTTTAATAACTCTTTGCAAAAGCCACCCGACCCACACTCGGTTTGCCGCAGCAGATGCACTCGCCGCCACCGCTCTCGGCACGATCAAATGGAACCGTACGGATCGTCACCGCCATCTCATCGTTAATTTTCTTCTCGCACGCCTCTGCATCGCACCAATGGCTCATTGCAAATCCACCATGAACTTCCGGACGATCCTTGTCTTTGGGCGTGAAGAATTGAGTAAACGCCTCGTAGGAATCGATTTCCTTCGTATGTTCCGCCCGGTGGTCGAGCGCACGTTGCAATAGGTTTTGCTGGATCTCTTCCAAGGTTTCGACCACCCCTTCAACAAAGGTCTCTTTGTTGATCCCTTCCTTTTTACCGGTATCGCGACGGCCCATGAATACAGAATTATTCTCCATATCACGCGGCCCCACTTCGGCGCGGATTGGAATCCCTTTCTTCACCCAGCCCCAGCCCTTTTCGCCGGCGTTAATATCGCGATCATCCACCACCACCTCGACATCGCGCTCGTGGAATCGCTTTTCCCGAAGTCTGGAAGCCAGCTCGTTACAATATTCCATGATCGCATCGCGATCCTCTTCCTTGCGGATGATCGGAAGGATCACGACATGGCTCGGTGCCAGACGCGGCGGCATAACCATGCCGTCGTCATCCGCGTGGGTCATAATCATGCCACCGATCAAACGGGTTGAAACCCCCCACGACGTTGTCCAGGCAAACTCCTTCCCGCCATCGCGGCTGCTGTATTGAATTCCTGAAGCCTTTGCAAAATTCTGACCGAGAAAATGGCTCGTACCGGCCTGCAGCGCCTTGCGATCCTGCATCATCGCCTCAATGCACAGCGTGCTCACCGCGCCGGGAAACCGTTCCCCCGGTGTTTTTTCGCCCACCAACACCGGCATCGCCATATATTCCTCGGCAAACTTTTTATAAAGATCCAGAATCAGGCGGGTTTCCTTCAGGGCCTCGGCTTCCGTCTCGTGGGCGGTGTGGCCTTCCTGCCAAAGAAACTCGGTCGTACGCAGAAACAGGCGTGTACGCATTTCCCAGCGCACCACGTTCGCCCATTGGTTAATCAGGATCGGCAGGTCGCGATAACTTTCAACCCATCGGGCGTAGGTCGACCCAATGATGGTTTCGGATGTCGGGCGCACAATCAACGGTTCTTCTAGTTCACCTGCCGGAACCAGCTTTCCATCCTCGCCCTGTTCGAGACGATGATGGGTTACCACCGCGCATTCCTTGGCAAATCCATCCACGTGCGCCGCTTCCTTTTCAAGATGGCTCAGCGGAATAAACAACGGGAAATAGGCGTTCACGTGCCCTGTTTCCTTGAACATCTTGTCGAGGCCAACCTTAATGTTTTCCCACAGCGCATAGCCCCAAGGCTTAATCACCATGCAACCGCGCACATCGCTGTTTTCCGCCAGTTCCGCCGCACGCACAACCTGTTGATACCACTCCGGGTAGTTTTCCTCGCGGGTCGGGGTAATTGCTGTTTTCTTCTGCTTTGCCATAAAACCACTCTCCTGAAAATGAAGGGCGCAATCTACAGGGGTGGATTCAGGAATTCACGCAAAAAAGCCAAAAGAGCGACACGACGGCATTAAACCGCCCGGCAACATACACCCCCGCAAGAATAGCGATCTCTTATTCCCGTCGGTTTATCTGGTCATAGGATGTCCCATTCGCTTAAGTGGGCTTCGTCTCTTAAAGTAGACCATGAACAACAGAAACCACCGATGAACGAGATCCACCCGCAGTACTTTACCTATAGCTTGGCAACCCTTCTCCTGGCCGGTCTCCTGGCCTCGATCTTCACTTCGTTGCGATTCACCGGCAATGCCGGCCTTCCCCGGTTGATCGAACGCGACGGGCGCCAAACCAAGCGGCTTCAGTTCTGGCAGCACCGCTGGGGGCTCCTGTGCAAAACCGCACGGTTACTCCTCACACTCTCCGCCCTTTCCACGTTTATTTTATTCTACCGCGCACTTCAAGACTGCGCGCTCTGGTTCATGCTACCCTCCCTATTCCTTCTCTCGCTGTTCTACATGCTGGTGGCCCGAATCATTCCGCACGTACTTTCCGAAAGCTATGCCGACCGCATTTCGCTGGCCGCACTTCCGGGAATTGGAACGCTCACGTTGCTGATGTATCTCTTTGTCTGGCCCCTCCAGTTTATTGAAGATCGCCTGCTGCACCACGCCATGTCGACCTCGGACGAGGAGGATCGCCCCTCCCCGGAAGATGAAATCAAAAGCTTGATCGAAGAGACGGACGAGGAAGACCTCGAAGAGGAGGAACGCGAAATCATCCGCAGTGTTTTTGAGTTCGGCGAAACGGTCACCCGCGAAATCATGACCCCGCGCATCGACATCAGCGGGCTCAAAGACTCACTGACCGTCAGCCAGTGCATCGAGCAGGTAAAGGAATCCTGCCATTCGCGGTTTCCAGTCTACCACGAAAACATCGACGATGTGGTCGGTATGGTGCATGTGAAGGATTTGCTCAAGCTCTGCGCCGGAAACGAGGGCGAAACGGCCATCAACCAGTTGGTCAAGAACATTGATTTTGTTCCGGAAACCATGCCGATCAACGATCTGATGCAACTCATGAAAAAAACGCATTCCCAATTGGTGCTGGTGGTCGATGAATATGGAGGAACCGAGGGGCTGGTTTCGATGGAGGATATCATTGAGGAACTGGTTGGGGAGATTGAGGATGAATACGACCTCAAGGAAAAGGAACTGCACCACCGGACGGATGGCTCGGTGATGGTGCAGGCTCGCATGCCGATCTACAACCTAAACGAAGAACTGAAGGCCAAGCTTCCAGAAAGCGACGAATACGATTCGCTGGGCGGCTATATTTTTTCTGAACTCGGCCGCATCCCCGTTGCGGGTGAAACACTGGAAGCTCCCGGCTACACCCTCAACATTCACTCTGCAACCCCGCGCCAGATTCTGGTCGTGCACATGATTCCCAAACAGATCGAATCTTAACTTTTCAATAGATTAACCGGAGACAAATTGATGACCCGAAAAATTACACTTCTCTATCCCTTGCTAGCCGGCCTGCTGGCGTTCTCCTGGTCGATTCAAGCCGAGGATCTAAAGGCCTACTACGATCAGCAAAAAGAAGAAATCGCCCCAAGTTTCAAGGCTCCGCAACTCGGCACCGAAATCACCATCATCCTCGCTGCGGGCCAAAAACGCATCGGCATCCTGATGAAGCTCACCGATTCCGAGGTGTCGCTTATGGCAGATGCTGGCTCCGTGACCTATAAAAAAACCGCTCTCCACGAAACCTCACGCACTCAGCTATTTGCCGATGACTATGCCCACGCCAAAGCCATGGAACGTACGCAGGAATATAAGCAGCAACTCCATCAGGAAGGTCTCGCGGAACAACAGGCCGGCCTTCACGAAGGACGGATCTCCGTAAGCTCCAAGATCGATAAGGATTCCACCAAAGAGGTCGAAGAGGACGAACAGGAAAACAAGAATGGGGACACCATCACAACCACCAAAATCACCCGAACCCAAACGGCCATCCAAAATCTAAAAATTACCATTTCAAATAACACCACCCATCCGGACACCTATTCGCTGGAATGGTATTTCCTCGGCCAAACGCTCGTCTCTGAAACCGTGGGCATCCACGACAGCGGCACACAGAACATTACGGTCGATGCCCGAAAACGCACGCAGCACACGGCTGAATCGAAGGCCTTCGTAATTGAAAAAATCTCGGTAAACCGAGAAAGCTCCAACAGCGGATCTTCTCGTGATCCGAAAGTGACCGAAACCGGAAAAGAAATTGCCGGCTATGTCGTTCTACTGAAATACAACGGGGAAATCATCGACCAGAAAGCCAGTGCCAGTGTATATCTCTCCGAAGAATGGATGGGTAAGCTTCATCCATAAAAACAAAAGGAAAATAAATGAAAAAAAGAAACTCATTAAATCTCATGCTGTCCATGGGATTGGCTATTGGATTCCTCTCCGTATTCGCAACATCGGCAAGCGGGGCAGCAGCCCGATTGAACGTGAAAGCGGATCTCGATAAGGACAAAGAAACCACCAAGAACGAATCAGAAAAGAAAAGCAGTCGCTCAACGGTTGAAACACAAACATATACACTGAATATTCAAGTCTCCAACACCATCAAGCAGGAAGACTCGTTCGACCTTGAATGGTACTTCCTCAGCCGGTCGATCGACAGCAAAGGCAAAAAAGGCGACCCCATACTTTGCGCAAAAGATAAGACCTCCCTGACGATTGGTGGCCAAAAGCGTGTTTCACATGAGGTCGTCTCGAAAACACTCAAAAACAGCGAGTCTAAGAAATCATCAGGCAGCAGCAAAAGCTCCGGACCCGCAAAAAGCTTTTCGGGTTCCGTCTACGCTGGCTATGTAGTTCTCGTACGCCAGGACGGAAAGATTCTGGCTAAGTATTCCAACGAAAGTAAATTCACCACGGAAGAATGGCTGGAAAAACTTGAAGGATCCGTGCAAAAAAGTTCGGGAATGTCCTCGTTGTCATCCAGCGACAAAAAGAAGAGAAAGAAAAAGAAGAAGTAGCCGAATACACTCGACGAAACTTCCAGACTCTGGAAAATACGCCCCGGATTTCAACCCCTTGAAACCGGGGATCTTCATGCAAAACACCAAGCATTTCACTCAAGTCAACAATCGGGTCCAAACCAAGCTCTTGCCATGGTTTGCGGACAACAAGCGAAGTATGCCTTGGCGCAACAACCGAACGCCGTACCGCGTTTGGATCTCCGAGCTCATGCTCCAGCAGACGCGCGTCGATCAGGTGATCCCCTACTTCAACCGCTTCATGT
>JAOZKS010000041.1:175-1341 GCA_029935255.1 Pontiella sp. | reverse complement strand
GAAACGGTTTCCCTCACTCAAATCCCTCGCGACCGCCTCGCAAGAAGACGTACTCAAGCAGTGGGAAGGCCTCGGCTACTATTCCCGCGCGCGCAACCTCCACAAAGCCGCGCAAATAATCGCCACAGACCACAAAGGCCGCTTCCCCAACACCGCCAAAAAAATCATTGAACTTCCGGGCATTGGAAGCTATACCACCGCCGCCATCGGTTCGCTCGCCTTCAACCTCGACCTTGCCGTCCTCGATGGAAACGTCACCCGCGTGCTCTCCCGCTGGTTTGCCTATTCGACCGACACCCGATCCAGCACGGCAAAAAAAGAACTCCAGCAGCTTGCCGACGCATTGCTCGCGAAAGGCAAAGCCGGCGACTTCAATGAAGCCATGATGGAACTCGGCGCCACTATCTGTCTACCGAAAAACCCGCAGTGCACCGAATGTCCCATGGTCACCCACTGTCTAGGCCACCAATCCGGCAAACCCACCGACTATCCTATAAAAGCCCCCAAGAAAAAAGTGCCGCACATTGTCGTCGGCGCAGCGGTCGTGACGAACAGAAAAGGCGAGATCCTGATTGCCCAGCGCCGCAACGAAGACATGCTCGGAGGTCTCTGGGAATTCCCCGGCGGCAAGCAGGAAACCGGCGAAACCATCCAACAATGCATCGCCCGCGAACTGAAGGAGGAGTTGGGAATCAACACCGAAATCGGCGATTTCCTCATCACCGTCAAACACGCCTACAGTCATTTCACCATGGAACTGCACACCTACTTCGCCAAAATCAAGACCGGTCGCCCCCGACCCATCGAATGCCAAAACTTCCAGTGGCTGGGCATTTCCAACCTCAGGAAAGTACCCTACTCCAAAGCCGACCTCTATATTATCGACGAACTAGAGTGCTCCTTGGAACCTCGGAAGACTGCGCTTAACCCCGATTTTTAGACCCCCAGTTCAAAAAAGGATTCCTTGGCGGATTTTCGATCGAAGGTCAATGTGGGCGATGCACCCGCACGATGGTTCAGCAAACCCATAAGATAATCGGGAAAGCCCGCCGTTCCCTGTTCATAAACCTTTAGTGCTTGCCAGACCGCCTCATCCTCTTCGACCAGAAGCTCCGGCGAGGAGAGAATAGACGAATCACCAAACCAACCAACTGAAGGTTATAGCC
>JAOZKS010000041.1:0-165 GCA_029935255.1 Pontiella sp. | reverse complement strand
CCGAACGCCTCATCCTCCGGCATTTCCATCCAGGCCTTCGGCCAAGGCTTTAATATTTCATCTGCACTCTGCATGGTTTCCCTTGATTCTAAGAGTCATTGGCTGACCTTACTTTTGAAAATATATCCCACTCGATTAGTCTCTTTTGGCATTCGTGCCTTGGAA
>JAOZKS010000040.1 GCA_029935255.1 Pontiella sp. | reverse complement strand
GATTGCTCCGCGGGATTTTGAATCCCGTGCGTCTACCAATTTCGCCACTCCGGCTTGAGCAGGAAAGACGAGGAAGATACCAAACCTCCATCGTTTGGCAACTGCTTTCCAAAGGTTTAGAAATTTTGCGATATCAATGCCTTAATCGTGTTTTATTTGCTTTTTACAGGCGGGGCGCGTAGCTTGATTTGCCTAGGACCGAATCGGATAGGAATGAAGGCGTATGGAAGACCAGTATAAGACTAGAGCAACGCTGATACAACGGGTTCAAAACCAGCACGATGAGGCCTCGTGGGAGGAGTTCGTTCGCGTTTATCGCCGATATATCTATGCGATCATTCGGAGCATGAATATTTCGGAGCACGATACGGAGGACATCCTCCAGCAAGTACTTATCAATCTTTGGAATAGCCTGCCCAAGATGGATTACCAGAAAATCAATCGTTTCCGAAGTTGGTTGAGTACGGTAACCAAAAACTGCGTAACCGACTTTATTCGTAAGCGGACCCGCGATGCCAACCGGCTGGAGAAGGCGAGGAAGGATGATACGCTGACCTATCTGAAAACCATCCGTCTACCTGAGATTGATACCATCGCCGAACGCGAGTGGGAGATCCACCTGACGAATCTGGCGTTGGAAAATATTGAACCGTTGTTTTCCGGGAAGGCGGTCGATGCTTTCCGCCTAACGCTGCAGGGAAAGAGCGTGGGGGAAATTGCCAAAGCTCTGGATCTGAAAGAAAACTCGGTTTACCGCCTGAAAAACCGCGTAAAGGATCGGCTGATCCAAGAGATTATGCATCTGCGCGACGAGCTGGAATAGCCGTCTATTTCTTCGGGTTGGAATTCTCGACCTTCATGACCTTGCGCAACTCGGCGATTGTGCTTTTTGAATAGTCTTTCTCCGTCAGAACAATCCGCTTGAGCCCTAGTGGTTCCAAAAGCTTTGGAAGGTTTTTTTTGTTGTTCGCGAGTTGAACCCCGACCATACGCAACTCATCCAGTTTGAGTCCGCGCAATTCGGAGAGGTCGTACAGTCTTGAGTTGCTGATATCGAGCACCTTGAGGTTGAGTGGTTTAAGTAGATTCCGGTTATAGACCCCGATAATATTGAGCGTGTAGATGCCGTAGGGGGAACTCGAAATGTCGAGACGATAGCCCGCAGCTTGCTTGGAGAACTCCAACGGTTTCAAGAGGGAACGTTTCGTATAGTTCAGCTTATCGAGCATCGCTCCGGCAATCGGGGCATACTGCTCTGGCGAGGCCGAAGCGGGGCGTCGCCGCATGTGGTGATAGTAGAGATAAGAGAGGGTTGTTCTGGTGGTTAATTTTGCTTCGCTGATCAGGTTGGCCAGTTGCTTGTCGGAGAGGCGCTGTTTATCTACCGGCTTGATTTTCGCATATTTCTGGCTGAGCATTTTCAACTGCCCTACCCGTCTCGACGTGCCTGCTCCGGAGAAGGATTCGTTGGCGGCATTGAATTCTTGAAGAACAAAGTGCAACACCCCTTTTTGCGCTAAAAGGTTTTGTTGTTTCACGGTGTCGACGTTTTCTTTCAAGCCGGTTTCCAGCACATGAATCATGGAAGGCGCATTCACAAAGTCGCGACTTTTTACGGTATAAAGAACCGCCTCGCCCAGATCTTTACCCAATTCTTTCGCTAGTTTTTGCTGTTTTAGATAGAGCCGGAAATTTTCTTCCGCTTGTTCGCGTGCCGCGATCGCCTCGGCCTTTTCGCGACTGATGGATACGAGGTTATAACCAATGATGCCTGCCAGTAAGAGGAGGAAGAACATGAACATGAAGGCCACCCTGCTGTGGCGTCGCATCAACAACGAAGCATGGGTGGACAGTCCTGCATGTTCTGCCTCGGTGGGGTGGCCGGATAGGTAGCATTCAATTTCTTTCCGCAAGGCAAGTGCACTTTCATAGCGGTCTTGCGGATCGAGAGACAGGGCCTTTAGGGTCACGGCCACCAGACTGGCCGAAAGTCGGTGATCGGGTTTGCGGCGGCGGGGAGGAATCACATTGCCTTCGCGGGTGTTTCGAATGACTTCGTTGGCGGATTTACCATGAACCGGCAGTTCATAGGTCAACAGCATATAGAGTACGGAGCCCAACGCATACACGTCGGTTTTCGGGGTCTTTTCACTGTAGGCCACGGTCTGCTCTGGAGCCATGAACCCCGGGGTTCCTTTCATGGTTCCCGACAGCGTCATGTCGTTGAGCACATCGCCATCCAATAGATTGGTGTCTTCGGCGGTATTCTCTTCCGGCACATTCGATACCCGGGCAAGCCCCCAGTCGCAGACAAACACCTCTCCAAAACCCCCAACCCGAATATTGTCGGGCTTGATGTCGAGATGCAGCACATTGCGGGAGTGGGCAAAGGCAATGGCATCGCAAATTTTGATGAAAATATTAAGCAGTGTCTCTAGCGGATAATCGCGTTTATACGCTTCATCTCCATCGCGCAACTTCCCAATGATGGTCTTCAGGCTGTCCCCGGGTACAAGCTCCATGGAAAAGAAGGGGATTCCATCGGGATCCACGCCCATGTTGTAGACAGGCATAATATTCGGATGGGCCAGGTTGGCGGTAATCCGAGCCTCTCGCAAAAACTGCTCCTGATCCTGCGGGCTATTCGCGCGGGCGGCTCGGGCCATGGCCACATGCCGGTCCAGTCGGTGGTCGTGCACGAGCGTGATCTTCTTTTCACCGCCTTCGGCAATGTGACGAATCTCCTGATAGCGCGCCACGTGATCCTTCAACGAATTAAGAATCGGGGTCAGGGAGGCGGCTTCGGCACTGGACAACGACTGCGTGTCGGTATCGTATAATGCCCGCAACGTTTCGTTGCGTTCGAGAAACGCTTTTTCCAGATCCTGCTGTTGATCATCCGCCATAGCACACACCCTGCACTAGTGCACCGGGAAAATTTCGAGTAATTGTTCGGGAAAATCGACGAGATAATCCGGGTTCGCACGGGAAAGAAGCTGCACGGTGTTCAGCCCCCATGTAACAGCAACCGCCTTGGCTCCGGCCCGTCGAGCGCTCTCGACATCGATCGAGGTGTCGCCCACGTAATAAAGCTTCTTTGGATCCATTCGTTTTTCGCGGATATATTTTTTCACGCGCCGTTTTTTACTCAGGATGTTCCGGGTGGAATGCACCTCGTCAAACCAGCCCATGGAATGTTCATTCAGGAATTTGCGCACATTTTTTTTACGATTGGAGGTCAGGATATCCATTTCGTAGCGGCCGCTTTCGTGGATTTTTGTCAGGACTTCAACCAAACCTTTCGGCGGATGCATTTCGTGGATATCCTGATGCATCAGATGCCGCGCATGGATTGCGATAATCGGAACCTTCCAGTATGAAATCCCAACATGATCGATGAATTCGTGAATGCTCAGATGCCGGTGTTCCTCGATATCCTCCTCCGGAAGATGCCGATAGCCGTATGTATCCGCCAGTCGATTAAATACAGTATGAATCAGCATCATGGTTTCAGCCAATGTGCCGTCAAAGTCAAATAGGATGGTCGGTTTCTGCATATCCATATAAACGATCTCGCCGTGCGGTAACACAAGGAAATGTATATGCAGAGGAAGGAGGAAAGCAAGGGGGCGCTTATGAAATCCAACCTGTATTTGGTCTTGATTCCCTCGATCACGGCACCCATCATGAATCTAAATAAAATGGATTTATGCGAATGAAAAAGTGGATCGGCATTGTCATCATACCCCTTTCCGGCCCTATTCCTCGCCATAGGCATTTTCAATCTTCTTGCGCCGCCCCACCCCGCCCCAGACTACACAGCCACCCCCGCAGCCACGCCCGAAACAGAAGCGGCTAAAGCGGTAATCGGCGCAAAATGCATTATGTGCCACAGCAAGAACCCCGCCCTGCCCTTCTATGCAAAAATTATAGGGGCGGAAATATTCATCCAGAAGCACGTCCAGGAAGGCACCGGCATGATGAACCTCCAAGAGCTCCTTGCCGGAACCAGCACCGATAAATGGGCTTACGACCGCCTGGAACACACCATCACCAGCCAGAAAATGCCGATCGCCTCCTACCTCACGCTTCACTGGAACGGAAAACTGACCCAGCCAGAACAAAAAACTCTACTCGAATGGATTGAACAACGCCGCACAAAGTCCAAATAACAAATCTTCCTGACTGTACAACCCCCCCCAATTCCCCTATGAAAACCCACCTATGAAAACATATATCCAAAAACCCATCACCCTCGCCTCCCTTCTACTTCTCACAGGAACGTCCGCCTCTGCCATCGACTTCACCGATCAGGGTGAATATGTTGGCTCCTCCGACTGCATCGCATGTCACGAACGCTTCTACGAACTCTGGAACACCTCGCACCACGGCAAGGCCATGCAGGCCTTCAGCGGCGCTTTTGCACGCACGCTCGTGCCGATGGAAGAGGAAATCCAAATCGGAGATGTCAAGTTCATCATCGAGCTCAACGCCAGCGGCGGCGTGATGCACGAAACCGGAGCCGATGGCATAAAAAAAACCTATCCCGTTCTCCATTCGCTCGGCGGAAAAAACGTCTACTTCTTCCTCGTCCCCCTGGAAAAAGGAAAACTACAGGTGGCGCCGGTCGCCTACCACCTGCATAAAAAAATCTGGTACGACTCCACCGGCAGCATGGTGCGCCACTTCAACAACGGCCTCACCGACGAAGCGCTCGACTGGACCGACCGGCAACTCACCTTCAACACCGCCTGCCACGACTGCCACATCAGCCAGTTGCGTAAAAACTACGACCCCGAAACCGACAGCTACTCCACCACATGGAGCGAACCCGGCATCAACTGCGAAGTCTGCCACGGCCCCGCCGAAGCACACATCAAGGCCGCCGAAGACGCTGCGATCAAAGGCGAAAAACTCGTCGACCTGAAATTGTTAACCTTCCACGGCGACCTGAACGCCCTCCAGCGGGATGCCACCTGCGCACCCTGCCATGCCAAAATGACCCCGCTCTCGCGCGACTTCACCCCCGGCGAAATGTTCTTCGACCACTACGACCTCGTTTCATACGAGGACCCCGACTTCTTTGCCGACGGGCGCGACCTCGGCGAAAACTACACTCAGACCGGCTGGATGGCCAACCCCTGTGCCAACGCGCAAGAGCTCGAATGCATCCACTGCCACACCTCCAGCGGTCGCTTCCGGTTCAAGGACGAACCGAACAAAGCGTGCCTTCCCTGCCACCAAAAGCGCGTAGACAACATCCTCGAACACTCCCACCACACCGCAGAGGACAACGTGAGTTGCGTCAACTGCCACATGCCGATGACCGCCCAGGCACACATGCATCGTTCCGACCACACCTTCCGCCCGCCCTCCCCCGCCGCCTCGCTGGAATTTGGCTCCCCCAACGCCTGCAACCTCTGCCACAACAACCCCGAAGCCATCAAGGGCGATTTCCATGGCCACAAAAAAGAGGACATGGAATGGGCCAGCAAGCACGTCCTCGAATGGCACGGCACGAATTCCGGCGCCCCCCTTCTTGAGCTGGGCGGCATCGTCCAATCCTGCCGTGACGGCGCATGGGAAAGACTCCCCGAAATTATCGCCTACCTCGACAATCCCAACTGCGACCAAGCCGCAAAGGTCGCCATTCTCCGCCTGCTCAACAACTGCCCCTCCCCCGAAAAATGGGCGGCGATCCAAAAGCAGCTCGCTTCCAAATTCGAATGGGTTCGTTCCGCCGCCGCCGCCTCGCTACAATACGACGGCTCGCCCGAAACCACTCGCCTGCTCCTCACCGCCACCGAGGATAAGTTCCGAACCGTCCGCATCCGGGCCGTGGCCGCATTGCTCGGGCGCGACCAGGCCGGATATACCGATGGACAACGAAAAGCCTATGATGCCGCCCACGAAGAATACTGGAACTCGCTCATCATTTGGCCCGACCGCTGGTCGACCCACTACAACCAAGGCATCTACCACGACCGCAACGGCGATTCCCAGAAAGCGCTCACGGCCTACGACAAAGCGATAGGACTGCGCAACGACGTCATCCAACCACTGATCAACGCCTCGATGGTACACGCCCGCTCCGGCAACAGCACCAACGCCTACGAATTGCTCCAAAAAGCGATCCAGATCGAACCGGAAAGCCCGATGGTCAACTTTAACATGGCCCTGCTCGAAGCCGAGTTCGGAAAAATGGAGGACTGCGAAATGCACTTGCGTGCCGCGCTCAAAGCCGAGCCGCAAATGGCGCAAGCCGCATACAACCTCGGCGTCCTGCTCTGCCAGAAAAACAACGACGAAGGTTTCCAATGGCTGAAAAGTGCCGCGGAGCTCGTTCCCGACAACTGGAACAACCTCTCATCCTACATTTTCTTCCTCAACCAAGTCCAGCGGACCAGCGAAATCGAAGCCGCTCTAAAAACGGCCATTGCCAGTGGTCGCGCCCCGGCCGATGCCTACTTCGCTCTTGCCGGAAACTACCAGCGAGAAGGCCGCCTCGCCGAAGCCGTCGAAATCTACAAAAAGGCCAAGCTCAGCAAAACCCTTCCCATGGATGCCAAGCGCTACGCCGCCCAGATGGAGCAGCAATTGCGCTCCTCCATGTAGACGCTCTCCGTAGACGAGGCTTCTAGCCTCGTCTACATTCCCCGTGCCCAGTCAGCAACCCTTTCAACGTCACCTGCTCCGATAATGAGTAGCAGATCGCCATCGCGCAATTCTTTTTGAATATCCGCCCACGCGGACTCCAGCGTTTGACAGGTTTTCAGGCGGTCCTCCCAATCCTCGGGGAAACGCGCTCTTAGATCCTCGGTAGTGCCGCCTTCAATCGGCTGCTCGGAAGCGGCGTATACAGGGACCAGCCAGAGCTTTTCCAAGCCTTTAAAACTGGCCGGAAAGTCGGAGCCGAGCGCAAGTGTGCGGGTATAACGATGGGGTTGAAAAATGCCGAGCAACCGTTTCGGTTCAAGCTCCAGTGCCGTCTGGATTAGTGCGGCGACCTCTGTCGGATGGTGTGCGTAGTCGGAAATAATCTGAATCCCCCCCGCCTCAAAAACCGTCTCAAACCGCCGGCGGATCGGCGCTATGTTTTCCAGTGCGCGGAGGATTTCCCCCTCGGACTTCCACCTTCTGGAAACGGCCAGCACAGCGGCCGCGTTCCATTGATTATGCTTTCCCGGAATTGGAAGCTTTAGGCCGCCATCCGGAATTCGATACGGCTCGCACTTGGGGTTCGATGAACAGAGCTGGGTGGCGATGCGATCGGCGGCGCAATAATAAACCTTGTTCCGGGTATTTTCGATCAGCTGTTCAAAACATCCGATAAAGGCCGATTCAGAATCGTGGTGCTCCATGTGGTCGTATTCGATATTGGTGATGACCGCAATGTCGGGAGTATAGCCCGAAACCGTTCCGTCGGATTCATCCGCTTCAACCACCATAACTTCACCCTCCCGCGCCACGCCTTCCAGACCAACCATTTCGCCCCCCACGCAGTAGCCGCAATTCAACACCTGGGCCAGCATGGCGGTGGTGGTGGTTTTCCCGTGTGTACCACTAATGGCAATACAGGTGCGGTCGCGCATAAGCGCAGGCAGCACTTCGCCGCGGCGGGAAACCGGGATGCCGAGCTGATGGGCTCGCCGGACTTCTGGGTGCGCATCGGAAACGGCGGAGGAACGGATCAGCCAATCAACGGCTTCGGTGATGTGCGATTCATGGTGGCCCAAAAAAAGGTCGATCTCATTTCCTTTCAGCCATGTGGTTTGTCGATTTTCCTGCACGTCGCATCCGGAAACAGTGAAGCCGCGCTGCTGGAGAAGAAAGGCCACTCCGGCCATTCCAATTCCCCCGATACCCACGAGATGAACATGGCCTCCCTTTTTAATCAGGCATTGCGCACGATCGACCGGATTCATAATTCATCTTTCAAAATTCATATTCCAGATCACGCTCCACCCACCTTTTCAAGGAGGTCGGCCAAACGACCCGATGCATTGATTTGGGCACGTTTTTTCATGGAGGAAACCATGCGCCGCAAGCGCTCTGGATTGGCGACCACACTCACCAGATAGTCGCGGAGCCAACTGGCCGTGAGATCCTCCTGCGCCACCACATCAGCCCCGCCGGAATCCTGCAGAGCACGTGCATTGCCCATTTGATGGTTGCGCACGGCCGTGGGCAAAGGAATCAGCAGAGCGGGCACACCGAACAGGGCTAGTTCGGCACAGGTGGAGGCTCCGGAGCGGCAGATTGCAAGGTCGATGTTCGGGTAGATGTTCTCCATGTGCTGAACAAAGTGAGGCACGTTGGCCTTAATACCTGCCGCCTTGTAAATTGCTTCAACTTTTTCGGAGTTTTGAAGCCCTGCAATATGTTCCACCTCTATCGCAACCCCCTTTTCAACAGCGGCGGCGATGGCCTTGGGCACCTCTTCATTCAGCACTTTCGCCCCCCGGCTCCCGCCCATCACAAGAATACGAAGCGGATCGCCTTCCTTGCGTTCACTGCGAGGTTCGATACTGGCCAGCCGGAGTGCTTTGCGTAGCGGCATCCCTGTGGTTTCAATATTGCCATGCTTTAGATAGAAGCTCGATTTCGGAAAACTGACCGCCACCGTATTGGCCTTGCGCGCCAGAAAGGTCACGGCGCGGCCGGGCAGCAAATTGGCTTCATGAAGTACATAGGGAATCCTGAATTTCCGCGCGGCCTTGATGGGTCCGAACGAAGCATAGCTTCCCATGGCCAAAACCACATCGGGGTTGGCTTGTCGCATAGGCCCGAGCGCTAGTTTATAGGCTTTGTAGAGACGGTAGAACGTCAGGACACTACGCAAGGACACCCCGAACTGAAAGCCCTCGGAAGGGATCGTGATCATCTGGCCGGGCCAATCCTTGACGGCATCGCTCTCAATATCCTTGCCCGCCAGCCATAACGTCACGTCGTGGCCGCGGTCGAGCAGCTCGAACCCGGTTGCCAGACCGGGGAATATGTGCCCTCCGGTTCCTCCGCATGAGATTGCAATCGTTAACTTCTTCCCCATCAAATTTCTTCCCGTAAATAAAGGAGCAGGTTTTAGCATGCAGATTCCCGAATTGACACGTTAATTTATTGATGAAAGATGACCTATCCATATAATTCCTTCCACTAAACGGAGCGTGCAACATGGAAGATCTAGACCCGATTAAACTAAAAGCCGAACTCGATGCTTTTAAGAAGGAAAAGGAAATGATCCGAAAGCTGATGGGTCAGATCGGCGGCAAGGAACAGGAAAAGCGCGACCAATGGATGAACCGGATCTTCATCTCCGCGATCGTACTGATCGGCATCAACGATGTTCTCCACGTTGTGGGCGGGTTCCACCCGCCTATTCCCACCGAGCTATCCCTTGGAATTGCAGTTCTGCTGGTCTCGATCAAAATTATTTGGATGATGCACAAGGCGACCAAGGTGGAGCACTTCCAGTTCTGGATTCTCAACTCCATTGAGTTCCGCCTCAACGATGTCGCCAAGCAACTGCGTTCACTGGAAAAGACCGTCGAGAAATATCATATCGAAGAGTCCCCGGATGATTCATAGTTATTCCTTACTAACGGAACGGCAATACGGCATCGAGCGAATCAGCGTCAGCAATAAGCATCAGCAGACGATCAATGCCAAGGGCGACGCCTCCAGCAGGAGGCATCTTTTCCAAGGACTCGATAAAGGATTCATCGATGGAATAGACTTCCTTGCCCATCGCCTTCCTCTGTTCGGCACACGCCTCAAAACGACGGCGTTGCTCGGTTGGATCGGTAAGCTCGGAATAGGCATTGGCGATTTCGATGCCGTTGATGTATAGCTCCCAGCGTTCGGCCATTAAGGGGTTGCCAGACTTGCGGCGCGAGAGCGCGGCGGCTTCGACGGGATAGTCGATAAGCACAACCGGACCCCCGATTTCCCGAAAAGCGGGCTCGACCTTTTCAACGAGATCAATATCGAAGCGATCTTCATCGTAGTTGCCCACGGGATCCCACCCTGCAAATTCAAGGAAGGCTTCGGAGACCGTTCGTTGATGCCAGACGGAATCGGCGATCCCGGCTACAGCCTGAAGCAGCGCCTTCGTGTCGGCAAGGATATCCATGTAGTCGGCTTGGGTGCGGTACCATTCGAGCATGGTGTATTCGGGATGATGCAAAGGCCCCATCTCTCCCCGCCGAAAGCACTTTCCTATTTCAAAGATCTTTTCATACCCGGTCGCGAGCAATTGCTTGTGGAAAATTTCAGGAGAGGTCCGAAGAAAATGATCCCCGCAGGGTTCTGCATCGATATGCAGTTCCATGCAAGGGGTCACAAGCCGGATGGGCGTTTCGACTTCGAGGAAAGCACGGTCATAAAAAAACGCCCTGATGTTTCGCATCACGGCGTTTCTCAGCGTTATGCTGTCGATGGGCACAGCCTTTATCCTTTGGAAACCCGGTCGGCATAGGTGCCGGTACGGGTATCGATGCGGATGGTGTCAGCTTCATTGATGAAGATCGGCACATTGATCTCGAATCCATTCTCCAGCTTAGCCGGTTTCATGACGTTGGTGGCGGTGTCCCCACGCGCCCCCGGTTCGGTTTCGGCAATGTTCATTTCCACAAAGTTCGGCAGGGTGATGTCCAGCGCACGGTCGTCGTGAAAAAGAATTTCGACCTTCATGTCGTCCACGATAAATTTTTTAAGGTCGCCGAGCAGCTCGTCGTTCAAATGTACTTCCTCGTAGGTCGTGTTGTCGGAAAAGACGTAGTCGTCGCCATCGATATACGAAAAGGTGTAGTCACGCGACATCAGCGAGCAACGCTTGACCTTTTCAACAGATCGATAGGTTTTGTCGAACTGGTTGCCAGAGATCAGATTCTTGATCTTGCAGCGATAGAGCGCCTGACCTTTACCGGGTTTGGAAAACTCGAAGTTGGTGATCATGCAGGGATCGCCATCAATCTCGATTTTCAGGCCTTTTTTAAGGTCGGATGCACTGTACATGGGTGTTGCCTCATTTGATTTCCATACGTTGAAAAGAGCGCGCATTATGCAGAAAGCCCCCGCCCCTGCCAAGGGGTTTTTCCGTTCTTACCCGACTCAGGCAAATTTAGAAGTATTTTAAAAAAACCGAGGAAAAACATGGCGATTTCGACCATAAACCTATAGGTGTAGATTACATTCGATTCTAATAGGGGTTACAGGGCATGGCCTTGCTGAACAATACAAGAAAAGGAAAATCATGAAAAAAACAACTCGACTCATAATTGCCACACTTCTCGTGGCCGGCATTGCCACCGCAGGCGGAGAAAAGAAAAAAGCACCGAGTACCAGTGATGTGGAAACCGCCCTCGAGGCCGCAGGTGCGGAGCACTTCCCCGAAAAGATGAAAGTTGGAAAGGTGGGCTCGGTCAAGGCAGGCGATACCTACTACCATGCCTATTGCGGAACAACCAAGAAGGAAGGCTACCGGGTTATCTTTATGGATAACAAAGGCAACTATCTGGGCTACTACGTAACCGAATTCGAACCTTCCGATTATGAAGAAGGAGCAATCCTTCTCGATTCCGGCGAGAGTGATGAAGATGGAAATACGAGCTATTTTGCGATTCTCGTCAGCGAAAAAGGCCCCTCCGACAAGATTCAAATTGACGGAATAGCCACTCCCTTCGTGAAAAACCAGAAAAACGAGGCTAAAGCGGAGGCAGCAGCGGAAGCAGCAGCAACGGAAGCAGCGGCCACTGTTGAAAAGGAATCGATGCAGCCTGAATACCGCGAGTGGATCATCTCGCGGAGCGGAAAGAAAATTCCCGTACGGGCCATCTATGTAAAGTCATCTGGCGACAAGGTCTTCCTCAAGAGCGAAGTTAATGGAAAAACAGTTCCCTTTAAACTTAGAGAACTTTCGGAGCCCGACCAGGAATACATCAAACAGCTTGATTAATAAACGACATCAAGAAGTACTTCTAAAAACCACCCTTGCGGTGGTTTTTTTTGTACCTACTTCCTCCCGAAACCCGCGGCTTGCGCCCGTGCCAACCGAGTTGTTGAACATGAAAAAAGCGCCCTGCAAGCAGGACGCTTTTTTTAGTTCCACGTGTTGGAACACTTAGCCGAGACGTGCTTCGAGCGCGTCGAGCTGCTTCGTCATTTGGGTCGGAAGTTTGTCACCAAACTTCGATAGATACTCTCTAGCATCAGCCAGAGTGGACTTGAAGAGGTCGGTATCGACTTTCATGAGCTCCGCCCAGTCTTCGGCCGGAATATCCAGACCGTCGAGGGTCAGATCTCCATCTTTCGGCATTAGACCAATCGGGGTTTCGCGCGCATCAACCTTGCCTTCAACGCGATCGCACATCCATTTAAGAACGCGGGAGTTTTCGCCAAAGCCAGGCCAGAGCCACTTGCCGTCTTCCGTTTTGCGGAACCAGTTGACATAGAAGCAACGCGGAGCTTTGTCGCCCAGCTTTTCGCCCATGTCGAACCAATGCTGCATGTAGTCGCCGG
>JAOZKS010000265.1 GCA_029935255.1 Pontiella sp. | reverse complement strand
GGTGATGTTGACCAGGGAACGCAACAGGTAGCGGTCGTGCGAAATCAGCAGCATGGTGCCTTCGAAGCCGCGCAGAAATTTCTGCAACCACTCGACGGCAGGCAGGTCGAGATAGTTCGAGGGTTCATCGAGCATCAACAGGTCGGGGTTGGCAATGAGTGTGCGGGCAAGTTCGGCACGCATTTGCCATCCTCCGCTGAACGAAGCAAACGGCTGGTCAAACTCCTCAACATGAAAACCCAGACCACAAAGCGCCGCTTCGGCACGGGCGCGCATATCGTATCCGCCCAGATGCTCGAACTCGTGTTGGAGATTTCCAATTTGCTTGAGAGCACGCTCCTTTTCCACCGGCGGGAAGCTCTCCATCTGCGATTCGAGTTCATGGATTCGCTCAGGAATGGTTTTGAGCTCGGGGATGGAGTCCTCGGCATACTCCAGCAGATTTTGACTTACGGCGTGGGGATTGAGTTGCTGATGCAAATAACCGAGGCGAATGTTTTTCGGCAAAACAATATCACCCTTGTCCGCTTCGATATCGCCGCCGATCAAACCAAAGATCGTACTTTTCCCCGCCCCGTTGGGGCCAACGACACCAATGCGCTCGGCGGAATTTATCCGGAAGGTTACCGACTTCAGGACATCCTGCGGACCGAATTGTTTACTTACCTGTATAAAATCAATCATTCATAAATTTCCAAAACAGCAGAAGCTAGCCGAATTCAAGCCGCGTGGCAATAATACGGTCAGGCCGCTTTCAGGAGGATCGCTTGCTCAGAACGGTTGTCTTCCAGAATAACATCTTATACGCTCCGCATCCATATAGGGATTAATGCCGGAGCATGTTGTGAGAAAAACTGGATTACTGTTGGCCATAATAGGAATCGCCCTGCCCAATATCGGCCAGGCCAAACTGCATCGCTATACCGCAGATTTCTACAAGATCAACTCCGTAAAATATCTGGATAAGGAGGCCCGCGTCTACGCCTTCTCCGCCATTCTGATGGACCCCGCATTGTACGACCACCCCGGCTACACCATCATCGAGGTCAGAACGACCTACAACGATACCCACGGCGGTTCAATGCTCGTGGCCGTCCCGACCGACGAAGCGATCTCCTTTAAGGACAAGTATTCCGTCCGGTTCGAGGATGCCATGAAAATGAATGGCATGCTCCGCCGGTCCGCCGGGGAAAAAAGCTACCTCTACCTTGAATACGGGGACGGGCCCTCCTCGCAAACCACCCTCGAAAATACGGAAAATAAAATTCCGGAAAAAGGGCGCTCGGCCTACAGCTCCGACTACTACGAATTAATGGCCGAGGAATTCCTCGGCCAGAAAATCACCATGCCCGCGACCTCGGCCATGCTCGACAAGACAGATCGGCTTGATCACATCACCAACACGAAGGCCTTTATTGTTGAAACGCCGAACAGCAAGATCAAGGACGGGCGTATTGCGGTGGTCGTACCGGACGAACATGTGAGTGCATTTGCCAAGATCTTCATGACCAACACCAAAAAGGAAGTACGGAACCTCTCGGGCTATCTCTATAAACATAAGACCAAGAAAACCTCATTCCTCTACCTCTACTGCTCCAACGAACCCCTGAATCTCGATGCCCAGAAACCGCCCGCCACCCAGGATTATCTTCATGAGTTGGTTGCGATCTACATGGATCTGAATCGCGATGGGAAAGACCAGCTCATCGAGCTCGCCCGCGAGCTTGATTCGCCGGAACAGGACGTTATGAATTCGGGCGGTAAATAGGTTGCTAAATTGGGTCTAGTAACGCTTCACCTGACCGCAGGGAGGGCCATGAAATGATAATTTCCGCACCACATAAGAGTGGTTCAAGCGTTTCCCCTGCACGGCAAGTCGTTTTCCCCCTGCGGGGGTGAAACGACACTACACCTTTTTGAGGGCGGGTGGATTCCTGAGCTTGGGAGTCTAGAATTATTAACATGAACATAAGGGGCGTTTTAAACGCAAAGAGCGGTTCTTTGCGAGACTCAGCGTTCTCCGCGACGTTGCGTTAAATGTGCAGGTTATTTCTGCAAGCCTCCTTAGCTATATTAATTTCCGCAATTCATCCAGCCGATGCGTAATGACATAGTCGTGGAAGATTTGAATGAGGCCTTGGCGGGCTAAGGCGGATCGATAGACCTTGGGGGTGTGGTCGGGGCCGAAGAGCGTGTGGGCGGTTTGGCGAATAATGCGATTGCTGGGTTCGGGGGGTAGTTTTTTCAGGTTTAGTTCCGTTGCTCCGGTGGCGGCTTGAAAGGGCATGAGAATGTTGGTGATGATGGCGTTGGCTCGGGATTGGCCGACGAGCGCCGTGGGCTTGCATTTCGCTTTCCAGCTGATGTGTGTATTCCAATAGTTGGGTTTAAATTTAGTGAGTGTGAGTTCCGGAAGTTGAAAGGCGTAGTGCGCGGCGGCCATAAGACGACGTACGGGATGGTTGGCGGGGCGGATGCCAGCGAGGGTCCACGCGGATTTCCCCTGCGCACGCTCCTTCAGTGCTGCGGGTTGTTTCCACCAAAAATCCCAGATGGAGCGGATGAATTTCCGGGTGTCGGGCGGCCATGCTGGATCGGGGTTGGCGGGGAGAAGACCGGAGAGTCCGAGTAGGAGGGCATAGGCTTCGTCGGGCGTTTCCGCAAGTACGTGGAGCCGTGCGAGAGGTAGCGTGGCGGCAAGCTGCCGAAAGGGCGCTTTGTTGTTCTTATAGCCGAGGGCGGCCATGAGCTCTTCCCACAGGACTTGCCCGGGCTCTTTGCTTTGTGTTGCAAGGGCGAGCCGTTCGGCCTTTTGGCGAAGACGTTCCTCTCCAGCGCTTTTCAACCATTTTATTTTCTGGTCGGGATCCATTTCGCGCAGGGGAAAATCACCGACGGGGATGGAGTAGGGATAGGCGGTGATGTCGATATTGTCGAAGGAGAAGCGTGGGTCGGTGGATAGGATTTCCTGCAAGGGGACCTGAACAAGGCCGGGAATTTCAAGGCCCTGGAAGTAGACAATGTGGAAGCGGACATTGGCAAAGTTCGGATCGTTTGCGTGGCCGTGTTGCTTCCAGCCATTGGGGTGAATATGGATTTCGAGATCCCCGGAAATTCGGCGTTGTTCTTTGCCGACGAGGAGCACGGCATTGAGGAAGTCGGGGCCGGCTTCGAGATTCCAGTCGCCGGGAAATTCAACTTCGATAGGTTCGCCTTCGGAGGTTTTGAGTTTGGGCGGGCGGTGGCGGGGATCGGCCCAGAGGCATTGGATGTGACGCTCGCGGTAGGCGAAGGAGCGGAACGGAGCGGATGCTTCGTGTACGGCGGGGCGGGCCTCCCCGCTTCGATAATTGACGGATCTCGGGAAACAAGATTCCAGAGTGTTGAATACGATCGAACTCATGAATACAGAATAGCGAATACTTTAATCCAGTGCAAGCAGGGTGATTTTCTGTTGATTGGAAAACGGGAATGGATAGTATACGCACCCATTATGAATACACTACAGGCAGACCGAACGGTGAAAGCCATCGTCGATGGCATCGATGACTATACGGAAATTGCAGCTCAGGCGGAGATTGATCCGGCGGAGCTGATGAAGCATGACGAAGTGGTGGACCGGGCGATCCAACTCATGCGTGGCTTTTATAAATATGGCCTTGAGAACATGAAGCCGGCCGGCCTTCCTCCTCCGAAAAACCCCTACTTTGACAAGCAAAAGGGGATTGCTGAACAGCAACCGGAGTATTATGCCTACGAGGCCGTGCAACGGGGAAACATTGACCGCGAGGGTTGCCTTTTGACCTGCGGGCAGCTGGGTTTGGATTCGGATACTGCGGAGACTACGATCGATAACGTGATCATGCCGTGGCGAGCGGTCAACGGCTGGCGCACGTATGTTCGCGTGGAAGCGGGCGGTCGGTTTGTTTTGCAGGACAAGCCGCCAGTAAAGTTGAAGCGCCATTTAGAGCGCTTGCTACAGGCACTGTCGGATTAGAG
>JAOZKS010000039.1 GCA_029935255.1 Pontiella sp. | reverse complement strand
TGAATAAAGTAGGACAGGCTTCCAGCCTGTCGGCGGAGAATACGCAATACTTCTCGCCGTTCCTCCCGATGGAAACCGAAAGACGTCATCTGCCCCACTGGATACAGGAAGGCACCACCTATTTTATTACATTCCGACTCGCTGACTCTCTTCCAAAGAAGAAGCTTGAGAAATGGAAAGAAGAACGCGATCAATGGTTGCGCACACACGAGGAACCCTATTCCCCCGAAGATCTGGAGGAATACGCGCGGCTCTTCAGCGAACGAATTAACGATTGGTTGGATGCGGGGGTCGGATCATGCATTCTTGCGGAAGAAGCGAATGCAAAGATTGTCGAGCAGGCTTTGTTGCATTTCGACGGCGACCGCTATCGGCTTGGTTCTTATGTGATTATGGCAAACCATGTTCACGCCCTTATTTCACCGCTTCCCGACCACGAGCTGGGCGGAATACTCCATTCATGGAAATCATTTACGGCAAATCAACTCAACAAGTTAACCGGGAACAAGGGGGCGGTGTGGCAGGAGGAGTCGTACGATCATATTGTCCGTAGTCCCCGGCAACTGGCCTTTTATGTAAATTACGTACAAAAGAATTTAGTGCAATCAGGCGGGACGGCTTTGGCGCGGATAGACAGGCTGGAAGCCTGTCCTACTTTACCGATCGATGTGATGATCGTCGGGCGCGGTGGCGGCAGTATTGAGGATCTATGGAGTTTTAATGAAGAGGTGGTTGCGCGGGCGATCGCGGCATCGGAGATTCCTGTGATTTCGGCGGTGGGCCACGAGATTGACTTTACGATTTCCGATTTTGTGGCGGATGTGCGCGCGCCGACGCCATCGGCCGCCGCCGAGCTGGCGGTGCGGGAAAAGTCGGATTTCGAAGAAGAACTTTCGTTATACCGGCGGCGGCTGAAGCAAAACCTGAAAACCATGGAACAGGACTTTAGGTTGCGGCTCAGTCGGGCGGCACATAGCTATGTTTTTCGCGAGCCGAAAAATCTACTCCGCCAGCACCGGCAGAAAATCTTGGGATTAGAAGGGAAGATGGGTAGCCTGCTTCGCTTTGGCGTTCAGCAGGCGCAACAGCGCAACGACGAGCTGGGCATGGTGATGCAATTCCGGATGGAACAAAGGGCGAAGCACGACCGGCAAAAGCTCCAAGGTTTGGAAAGCCAGTTGCGGATGCTCAATCCGCTTGCTGTGCTGGGTCGTGGCTATAGCTTGACGCGAAAGGCGGATGGAACCGTCATTCGAAGTGCCGAGTTGGTGGAGGTTGGCGAAACGCTCACGACCCAGCTTGCGAAGGGGAAAGTGGTTTCAAACGTGATTGAAAAAGAGTAGATAGAGATTCTTTAGGAGATGGATTATGGCGGAAAAGAAAAGTGCGGATTTTGAAAAGTCGCTCGGTCGGCTTGAAGAGCTGGTGGATGAAATGGAGAGCGGGGAATTAAGCCTTGAGGATATGATCAAACATTTCGAGGAAGGATCTTCGTTGGTTGAGCTCTGCTCGAAGAAACTCAACGAGGTGGAACAGAAAATTGAAAAGCTGGTTAAAAAAGAGGGTGAGCTGAAAGAAGTTCCCTTTGAAACGGACGAGGTGGAGTAGGGCATGAGCCGGAAGTGGATTGTGATTTCCTTTTGTTCGTTAATGGTGCTCAGCGCATTGTTTTCATCCCTGCGGCGGCCGGATCCCGCGCCGTTGTCCGGCGGCTACGCCGATATTCCCGAACCGGGAATTTCGCCGCGCCAGCTCCCCGTTGAGGGAAGTAATCCTGCGCGGGCGTTTGGCTCGGCGATCGCCGATGCCGTTGAGAAAGTCATGCCTTCGGTCGTGGTGGTTCGAACCGAAGAGGTGAGGGTCAAATTCAAGCAGGATGTCTTCGGATTTATTTATCGGGTTCCTGAGCAGCTGGCCGGCGAAGGCTCCGGCGTGATTGTTGATAAGCGCGGATATATTATCACCAGCTGGCATGTGGTTGAAGGTGCGCGCCAGATTGAAGTGGTGCTCAATGATGGCAGCAAGTTTCCGGCGCGTTGTATTGGATCGGATCGGGCCACCGATCTTGCTGTGCTTAAGGTTTCGGTGGAGGGGAGGGAGTATCCACCCGTTGAGTTTGGCGATTCCGAAGCGGTGCGGGTAGGCGAGGTGGCGATTGCCATTGGATCGCCCTTCAGCTTGCAAAGTTCGGTGACGGTCGGGCATGTCAGTCAAAAGGGGCGGCGGGTTCGTATTCTTCCCTATGAGGATTTCATCCAAACCGATGCCGCCATCAACGAGGGCAACAGCGGGGGGCCGCTGATTGATGTGGATGGCCGTTTGATCGGGATCAATACCGCAACGAAGACCGATGCCCAGGAGCGGGGGGTGGGCATCGCATTTTCCATCCCTTCCAACCTTGCCATGGTTATCGCGCAATCTTTGATCGACAAGGGCAAGCATGAGTGGCCATGGGTGGGCGCTTTTTTCGGAACCATCCAGCCGAATCAGCGAAAGTTTTTCTCTGGAGGAGCAGGGGTGGCGGTGACGAGTGTCTGGGACGGAACACCTGCTGCCCGCGCCGAGATTAAGCCGGGGGATTTGGTTATGGAAATCAACGGAACCCCCGTGAAGAACAACCACGATGTGGACCGGATCATCTATAACCACTCCGTGGGAGATCGCCTTGTTTTTCTGTTGAAACGCAACAAAAAAGAGCAGCTCGAAATCGAACTGCTCCTGGAGGAATATCCCGGGGCGACGCCTTAGGCGTCTTCGCGCAGGCCGCGAATCACGGCTTGGTCGAACCCGAGCGGCTCAAGGAATTCGGTCATCAACCACTGTGGCGGAGTGCTGTCGATCTCATCCTTGATGCATTGGTCGGTATAGGCCTTCCATGCATCGCGATGTGCGAGCAGGGGTGGGAAGTGCGCGCGGGCGTTTCCGCCCTTCACGATGGCGGTTGAAAGTGCACGTTGCGCTTCGGCCGCCAGAATATATTTTTCCAGTCGTTCCGTAGAGAGGTCCGGGCGGGCAGTCGTGGCTTTTTTCAGCAACACCTTCTGGTTGGATGTGAGTGTGCCTGGGAAACTGAATGAACGGTAGGCCTTCGCCGCATCCGAAAACCCATTCTGGTCGAAATATTCAATGCGTTTGTTGGTTTGGTTTTCTGGATCGCTCCAGGCATTCCCAAGGTAAACCATTTCTGTAAGACCGGAGGAGAATCCGGAAAGCCAACTCAGGCGGCCGTTCTCGACATCCTGGGGCAACGTAAATACACTATGCCCAATCATGATGCGGTGGATGCCATCCTCCGACTCGAGTACTTCCACAAGAATCTTTGTCCGGGCGTTCAGATAGTCGCTTGCGGCGCGGCGGGGGAAGAGCTCGCTATTGTAGACGGGCCAAGCCAGCGCCATCGTCTTGATGGCCAATTTATTTTCCGGGGTCACGGAATATCCATTGGCTTCTCCATATTCGAGCATGATGTGCTTGTGCGCAAACTTCGGCAGCATGAGCGCGGTCTGGGTTCCGTCCACCGGGAACGATCCGGGCTCTATCCCTGCAGCAAGCTGTAGAAAGTTATAGGCGGTTAGATCGCTTTGTCCGGTGAAGGTTTGACCCTCCTTTGCCGAAATAGTTTGGCCATTTTTGACCGTTGTGGACGAAAGGGCGGAGGAGGGGCTGAACAGGTTGATTAGAACGAAGTCGTTGTTGTCAAAGACCGCTCGTTCCAAGGCCAGTCGCTCGGTGGTGGTTTTTGAATAGTCCGCATTCTGCGCCTGGAGATAGAGCCAGGGGCGGGCGGCTCCTCCGCTGAAGTGGTTTGGCTCGATGTAGACATTAAGCTGTTCCACCACGTTTAGGGCAAGCACCACCACGAGGGTGATGAGCACAATCAGTGTGCAGAGCACCATGTCTGAAAAGGATTCGTAGATCCCCTCCGATCCAGAAAGGCTTTCTTGACGGGATGCCGTTCTCATTATGCCACCTTCTGGTCTTCTTTATTACCACTCTTCTGAGTCACGAATTGCTGGATCGAGCTGGCCGCCAAGGCAAGCTGACCGGCGATTTCCGTGGCTTCGGTATCCAGCCTGGCTGCGGCCATGCTGACCATTTCACCCGTGGCCTGGCTGATGGTTGCGTGTAGCTCGTCGACGGCATCTTTCAATTCGAGGCTGGTACCGTCTACGGTCAGTTTGAAATCGGCAAGCGATCCGCCGACGGTGTCGCCCGCCTGTTTGACGGATTCATTCAGCCCGGTAAAGGATTCAGCGATGCCGTCGCCGGATGAGCCAATATTTTCGCTAAGACCGGTAAAGGCTTCGGTCAATTCCTCTCCGGATTTTTCGATAGAGGAGTTGATGGTGGAGATGGCGGCGTGCACCTCTTCACCTGCTGTTTCAATCGATTCGTTGAATACACCGAAGGAGGAGCCGATTTCACTGCCGAAGACATTCATTTGGTCCGTCATGCCACTGATGCATTCCTTGGTGGCGACCATGGCATGTTGCCCCGCTTCACCAAGTGCTTCGCCGAAGCTCTCCATTGTGGTTTCAAAAGAGGCACTAATGCGGGTGGTGATCGAATCGATCTCCCGTTGCATATTCTCGAAGCTGGATATGACCTTGGAAACCTGCTGGTTGAGTTCCTCGTCCTTGCTTTCAAGTTTTGCGGTGAGGTTGATGTCGGCATATTCCGTTGCCGCTGCGCACAGTTCGGAAAGGGAATTGAGCTGCGAGACCGCAACTGCACGGAGGATCAGGCCGCCGAGGGCACCAAAGAAAGTGGTGTAGAACGCCGTGCCCATGCCGGCGACGGTGGCTTTCAGCGCTTCCATCATGGTGGCCCGCGAAAGGCCGATGTTTTCGACCATGCCGCCGAGACCGGAGATTGACATGATCAAGCCGATGATGGTGCCGAGCAACCCCATCGAGATGAGCAAGGCGGACATGATAGACACGGTCCGTACCCGCGAATTATGACCTGTATGGTAGGTGTCGATGGCGGAGTGGATATCCACCTTCTCTCCGTTTTTCTTGTAGTCGGCGAGTGTGTTGAAAATATCGGTTAAACCGGATTTCCCGTTACTGATCGGAATTTGCTTGGTGGTCATGACGCGGCTGAGCACATCCCATTCGGAGTGCAGTTGCATGGCCGCGCGGAATGAGGCCACCAGACCTCCGACGAACAATGCGGCAATCACAAAGCTCATTCCGGTTTCATCTGTGCGGAATCCCGCGAGAAGATGATTGCGGGTCACAATGCCCATGATGAGCGATAGGCCACCTGCCCAAATGCTCCAAGATACGATTGGTTTTATTTTTGTTTTCATCGGTATGCACCTCTCCCATTTTCTCGTTTGTGGTCTTGTTTAGTCCGTTATTGTTTTATTCACAATACGGAAGATAAAGCAGGGAGTGTGCCATGCGTGGTTCTCGGGGCTAAAAAATTGGTTTGGGAGGAAATAGCGGGGGAATCTTTGCAGAACTGAGAAATATATTCGAGATTCAAGGCCTCAGCTTCTGCTTTCCAAACAGTTGAAAACCGGTAAAGTACGCATCCTTCGAAAAAAAAAGATGGGTTGGGAACGGATGCAGAAAAAAAAGAATAGTCGGCTTGTGGCCGCAGAGATTGTTAGCCAATGGTTTGTGGATCGGCGTTTCCCGGATCGTCAGTTGGCGAAGGTTGAGCACGATCATGCCTTCATTATGGAGGTCGTCAACGGGGTGGTGCGCAACCACAATATTCTCCAGTGGCTTGAACAAGGCATGGTTCCCAAGGAGCCCGATCCCTTCTTCAAAGCGGTTCTCTATGTGGGCCTCTATCAATTGCTCTTCATGGAAAGGGTCGAGGAATATGCCGCCATCAACGAAACCGTCGATGCCGCCAAGGGCCGCCCCGGGGGAGAGGGAAATGCCAAGATGATCAACGCCGTTCTGCGCCGTGCCCAGCGCGAGACCGACCAGATTTTCGACGAGCTTAAGCGCCAGCCCGATCACATTCGTCTGTCGCACCCCGACTTTATGCTCCAACGTTGGGGGCGACAGTATGGCGAAGTTGAAACGCGCAAACTCGCTGAATGGAACAACCAGCCGCCGGAAACCATTCTACGCGTTGAGCAGACCGTCATCTCATCAACCGACTTCCTGACCAAAATGGCCGCGGCCGATATTGACCTGGAGCTGCATCCCTTTAGCGATCGCGAAAAATTCTATATTCTGCCACGCGGTCTTTCCGTGCGCAAGCTTCCCGGCTATGCCGAGGGCTGGTTCACCGTTCAGGATCCCGCCACCTCCATTGCCGTCGACCTGCTCCGCCCCTTCCCCGGCGAGTCCGTACTCGATGCCTGTGCCGCTCCGGGAGGAAAGACCGCCATCCTTGCTTCCCGCATGAAGGGCGAGGGCGAGCTTGTTGCCATGGACTTGCACGACGACCGTATGGCCGTGCTCAAGGAAAACATGGATCGCCTCAGCCTTGATTGGGTTGAACTGATTCAGGGCGATGCCCGCGCTCCGCAAAAAGTGCTCGGTGACCGCACGTTCGATGCCATCCTGCTCGATGTTCCCTGTCTCAATACCGGTGTCCTGCGCCGCCGTATCGATGCGCGCTGGCGGGTCAACTCCAACCGCCTCAAAGCCATCGCTGAAGTTCAGTACAGTCTGCTCTCCGCCTGTGCGGAACTCCTCAAGGAGGACGGACGGATCGTCTATAGTACATGCAGTCTGGAAGCCGAAGAAAACGAAGATCTCATTGCACGTTGGGTTCGTGAACACCCCGGCTTCAGCAAAACCAAAGCCAAGAAGACCTTTCCCCCTAAGTCAGGAACCGATGGAGCCTTCGCCGCCGTCATCCGCAGAGAAGCATTATGAACCGTTCCGGTTTTGCATGGATGCTGCTGGCCTTGTGCTGCATGGGTTCTGCCGCAAGACCTGAAGGGAAACCGAACATCCTCTTTATTATTTCCGACGATTTGGGGTGCCGGTTGGGGTGCTACGGGGATTCGGCGGCCCACACTCCAAACCTCGATAAGCTGGCCGGACAAGGTGTTTTATTCGACCGGTGCTTCACCCAGTTTCCCACGTGCGGTCCAAGTCGGGCTTCGATGCTGAGCGGTCTTTATCCCTTCCAAACCGGATTGATCCACAATCGCCAAACGCTGGATGAAAGCGCCATGCCCTTTGTCAGCCTGCCTCGCCTGTTCCGTCAGCAGGGCTATTTCACTGCGCGGGCGGGCAAGGTGTTCCACATGAATATCCCGCGCGGGATCGGTCAACCGGGAGAGGACGATTCTTCCGCGTGGGATGTGGCCATCAACAATACCGGATGGGATGCCGCAGAAGAAAACTTCCTGTCCGCGCATTATCATGTGAGCAAGAAACCAGGCTCCGCAGTGGCCTATCTCGATCCGGATCTTCCAGACGAAGAGATGGCCGATGGCGCAGGCACACAGGCCATACTTCGCCTGATGGAAGAGCACCATCCCCGCAAGACGGGAAAACCCATGATGTTGTTTATGGGCTATTACCGCCCCCATCCGCCGATGATTTCCCCGCGTTCGCATTGGGCGGCCATCAAGGCTTCGGAAATTACCCTTCCCGAATTCCCGGCCAATGATCGCGAAGACATCCCCTCGATAAATTTTCATTTGCAGGGCCCGGCCCACAATGGACTTCCGGAATCCGTGGGCCTTGCCTATACCCGTGCCTATCTGGCCGCCGTGAGTTTTATGGATCATGAAGTGGGGAAGCTGCTGGATGGATTGAAGAAAAACGGTTTGGATCAAAATACGATTATTGTTTTCACGGGAGATCAGGGCTTCCATTTGGGCGAGCATGATCACTGGCACAAGTCGACGTTTTTTGAAGAGGCCTGCCGTGTTCCGCTGATTGTTTTTGATCCGCGCACAAAGGTTGCAGGCCAGACGGCCCACGGGATATGCGGGCTGATCGATCTATACCCGACGCTCTGCGAGCTCGCCGGGGTTCAACCGCAGCATGTGCTTTCCGGAATCAGCCTTTGTTCCCCCTTGAAGAACCCGGCTCTTCCGGGAAAACAGGCGGAGATCACGCAGGGGAGGCCGGGAGGAATCAGTATCCGTACCGAACGCTATCGCTACACGGAGTGGGAAGGCGGGGAAGGTGGAAGCATGCTCTATGATCTTCATACGGATCCGAACGAGTTTACCAATCGGGCGGAAAACCCGGAATACGCGGATGTGGAAAAGCTTCTGAAAACCGAGCTGCAGATGCTTACGAAGTGACGAAGTGTTCCTGTCCAGAGAGGGTTATTCAGCAACTTCAATCACATGGCCTTCGAATTCGACGGTTTGGCCGGGCCGGATCTTACAGCGTTTTCGGGTTTCGCGCTGGCCGTCGACCGTGACGAGCCCTTGCGCAACGACTTCCTTTCCCTCGCCGCCGGACATCACGAGGTTGGCGGCCTTGAGCAGCTTGCAGAGTTCAATGTATTCGTCTTTAAGCTGGAAGGTCATGCTCCGGAGTCTTTTCTGAGTTTTCGGACGAGTTCGACATTCTTGAACGATTCACGACGGCGGTTGTAGAGGGCTTCCATTTTTGCTTCGAGGGCATCCCAGTCTTCGGAAGTAGGCGGCGTGTCGTAGTCCCACATTTCCTCGTCGGACCGCTTGGTTTGCCACTTCATTTTACCTTTGCCGAGAAAGGTGATGCGGATTTTTCGTTTAACCCCGTCGGCAAGTCGTTCGACCCATTCAATATCAGCTTTCACGCGGAGTCTCCAGAGTGCATGGATTACTTGGGGTAGAACCAACGACCGGCGGTGCCGGCGATGATGCAAACCCCGGCAATGATGATTCCAACCAGCGGAAACAGCATGCGTTTCTGGTCGAGCGACACATCGTACTGCGCTTGTTCTTTAAGGAAGAAGAAAAGTGCGGCTGAAATAGACAGGGAAATGATGGCTACCCACCAAAGCAAAGCCTTTGGACTAAATGGACTCTTTTTACCGTTCATATAAGCCGCCGATTAAGTACGAATACCTTGGGCTTATCAAGGAGAAACACGCTGAATGTATTCAGCCTTCACCCAGCCATCCATTCCGTCGTATTCGATTTCGACCCAGCCCTTGGCACCGGTGCTTTGCTGGCGAACCAGTGCGGCAAGCGGAATCTTGTAGTGGGCCGTGCTTCCTTCGATGGGTCCAAACAGGGCGGTTGCTCCTGATCGAACAATGACGGCCTCTGGGCTGCTCTTGAACTGCCACCAGTGCCACCACCCACCTACTGCCACCAGGATTAATAGGGCGGGCAGCAGGCTCAACTTCGCCAGCATTCGTTTGGCCGGGCGGATGAGCATGCCGAGGATCAGCAGGAACGTGAATGCAATGTATCCTCCAATGGCCGCCATGATCCATTCGTTCTGCGAGAGTATCGAAAAGGTTTTATCGAGGAATGAAGGTGCGGGTTCGATGGCTCCGGCGGCATTGAGTGCAAAGTGCATGTTGGCGCGAATATCCGGATCGCGCGGTGCGGTATACCATGCCGCGCGGTAATGTATGATGGCCTCGGGAAGGTTTCCGTTCTTGAAATAGGCGTTGGCCAGATTGTACTTCACTTCAAGGTTGTCGATATCGTTGTACAACAGGCTTTCGTAAAGCAGGGAGGCCTCCGCATAGTGTTCGGCATCATAGGCGGCCTGGGCTTTCAGGAAAAGTTCAGTTTTTTGGGTTCCGGCCTGCGCGGCCCCGGCCGAAAGGGCAAGGGCTGCGAGTAGAGGGAGAGATGCTTGGAAGAGTTTCATGAGCCTCATAGCTTAATCCTTTCGCATTTGCGCAATGTGGCGTTGAGTTGGCGGAGCAGGTTCTTCATCTCCTCCATTTCCCCCTTGGACTGGATCCCGTAGCGCCGTTGTTCGATGGTATTGAAGAGGTTTGTCAGGGACTCCCGTTCCTGCGGCAGGCGTGCGAGCACGACGGAAAGCGAGACATCGCCGGGCGCGAGGTTCAGGCGATGTCCGAAATAGTCGGAGAGCGCTTCCCACATGGCTTCGTAGAAGGTGGCTTCGTCTTTCTTGCGGATCGCTTGTTCGGCACGCTGAACATGTTTGTGTGCCGTCTTCGGAGCTTTTTGCCGCCGGGCGCGGGCCACATCGTTGGCCAGCGCGTTGCGCCGGGATGTGATGGCGGCGATGACGAGCAGGAGGATCGCGGGAAAGGTGAGTGCGGTAAGGAAAGGCTTCGTTTTATACCACACGTTCTCGGTGGATTTTTTCCAGACTTTGGGGATGGATTTGAGATAGACAATGTCGCGTCCCAGAATGGGGGTTTCCAGCAGGATCGTACTGGGGACGGATGCAATGATCTGCGCGGCCTGCTGGGGTACCGCCTCGACCGCCACGGGAAAGGGGCCTTTGGTGAGGGTCCGGAAGTCGGAGGTCTTGGTATTGAAATAAGAAAAAGAAATGGCCGGGATTTCCGCGACCGTGTCTGACTTGGGAATCACCACCTGTTCGAAACGAACTTCGTTTGGGTTTTGGGAGGGTACGGTTCGTACTTCGTAGAGTTTAAGGTCATGCTTCCCCTTAAGCACAGGCGGCATGATCTGGGTGAGGTTCCCTTCCCCGGCAACACGCATCTTGATGGTGATGGGCTCGCCTGCCTTCACGGCTGCCGGCCCAACCTCGACCTCGAAATCGAAGATGCCCACGCCGCCGGTATAGCTTTCGGGCCGGAGCTCCAGCGGCACCGGTTTCACGGCAATGTCCAGCTGGTTGCAGTCGAGCACGATGGGGCGGGTTTCCTGCCGCCCGAAAAAGTCGCCGAAAAAGGGATCATCAAATCCGTAGGATCGCCGATCTTGCCGCGGGATGATCACTCGAATCTGGACTTGTGGCTGAAAAGAAAAGGTGCCGGCGGTGAGGGTTTTTGCGGTTGTCCGCAGGGTGAAGACATTAAAGATGGTTCCGTTTCGGTCTTCCCGCTCCCGACCGGTTACCTCCCATTCGAACTCGCCCTCCATTCCGCTTTCCGGCATGCCGCCACGCAGGCTGAAATTCCCGTCGATCTGCACTCCGTCGCGGACATAGACCTTGAGTTCCAGCCCGAAGTCTTCATGGACATATGGAGAGGAACGATCGGTGGAGACGCGAGAAAACATAATTTCTGAAATCTGCTGCGCCTCTTTGTCATTTTCCGGTTTGATCACCCGTAGTTGTGCTGAAACCTCTTTTTGTCCGCCCTTATGGGTGCAGACCACCGGGCCGATCGTGAAGTCGCCGACCTGAGTTGGAGTAACCAGATAGCTGTGGGTAATTTTCGAGCTGCGTTTCAAATTAACAAAGCGCGTTTCAGAGCTTTGCCCCTGGTACTGGATACGCAAGCCATCGACTTCCGGAATATTAACCGCATCCCCTTTGGTATCGATAAATTCGATTTTCAAAATAGCGCGGTCGAGCAAGCTAATCAGCTGCGGTTCCACACGTATCTGCACATCCGCCGCCAGTGCGCTGATTGCCAGCAGAAAAGTTCCAAGGGCAGGACTTAGGAATTTCAGGTTTCGAATCTCAAGTTTCAAGTTTCCATCTCCTACCAATCCTTATCCACTTTCACGGGCCTGCCGTGAACGGGGTGCAGCTGCATGCGTTTGTTTTGCTCTTCCTGCCGCATGGCATCCAGCAGTTGTTCCGCCTCATCCTCGCTCATTTTCTCCGCGCTCGGCGGTTCGGATTCTTGCTGAGGTTCGTTGGCTTGCGGTTCTTCGTTTTGATCCTCCGGATCCTGTTGCTGTTGCTCCTGATTTTGATCTTGCTGCTCCTGATCGTCTTGATTTTGTTGCTGATCCTGATTTTGTTGATCTTGGTTTTGCTCTTGTTCCTGTTGCTGGTCGAGGAGTTCTTTCAGCCGCTTCAGCTTGCCGTCATCCGGATAGAGGGTTAGGCCTTTGACCACCAGATTGCTGGCTCCGGCCATTTCACCCTGAATATACATGCTCGCTGCGGGGTGGAAATACATTCCGTCAATGTCGGCCGGTTCGGCGAAGGCGGTCGTTGCGGCAAGTCCGAAGAGAGCGTAGACGAGGCCTCGGTTACGATTTAAAATGGATGCAAAAGTTTTCATTCAACAATGTTCAGGTTGGAGAGTTCATGGATAATTTTCAATACATCCTGATTTTTTTTGATCGTCTCTTCGTACTGTTTCTTCAAGTCCGGTTTCAAGTCGAAGGCATACTTCCGGTTGTCGGTTTCGGTTGTCAACCGTTGTGCGGCCAGCATGTACTGATAGTCCTCGATCTGCTGGATGGCAATGTCTAGATCCCGTTCCGCCTCCTTCAATGCGGTTTTCAGCATTTCCAGCCGTTCCACCACTTTCGGAAGGTACTGTATGGATTCACCATGGTTTGGAGCCACATTTTCCAGGATATGTTCAAACTGGAGTTTGGCCTGCTGATAGTTTTTCCGGGCATCCTTCGCCTTGTATTCCTGCAACAGCGACTCTGCATGGTCGAAAAGCCACTTGGCCCGGTTGTATTCCAGCTTAAGCCTCAACAGCCCGGCTTTTTCATAGTTGCGCTTTGCATCCAGATCCTCGGGGTTGAGCAGGATGGCCTTTTCATACATACCCATGGACTGGAT
>JAOZKS010000640.1 GCA_029935255.1 Pontiella sp. | reverse complement strand
GCAATATCTTCTACGAACCCAGGTAGCGTTGCGTGGAGGTCTTGTTCCTTGTGCATGAATAGCAAGACGTTGCGCAGCATGGAGAGTGCGCCGACTAGCGTCGGGTTCCGGCTGCGAGTTTTGTCTTCGAGTAGGATCGCGTCCTTTCGCCAGTGGTTGCGGATCTCCACGCCACCCCAGTGTCCCCGAATCAGTTCAAGCCATTGCTCAGGGGTGCGCTGGTCGAAGGGCTCAGAAGAGAGGTAGTAGCAAATCTCTTTCTCGTTCGTCTTGTAGGCCGTCGATTCCCTCCAGATTTTTACGACGGTTTGGATGTGCGGGAACCCGACCTGCATGGGCGTAACGCTTTGGACGGCTACTTCGCGGCCGTCGATTCGCCCATGCGCTTTTTCGATTTGGGCAAAAGGGGGGCGAGCTTCTTCGCGCTGAGCGCGGCTTCTTGATGGATGGCTTTTTGGTTATCCTTGACTTGTATGCAGTATTCGCCGCCGCGATCCACAATGGCCCGGGCGGTATTCTTCTGGGTATTGAGTGCATCCGCCGTGATTACCGTATTCGTCAGATCCCCGCATTTGCAGAGCATTTTTTGCGCGGCCTTGAGCTCGCATCGTTCCCCTTCGCCTTTCTTCTGCGAGGCGTCGATCATTGCAACGGGCGAGCCGGTTTCGTGTTCGGCAAGGGTAACGAGCCCGACGGTGTCGCGGATGAATTTCCCGTCCATGGCCAGCGCAACGGGCAGGGTTCCGCGATGCTGGGCGAGCCACTCCGAAAGCACCTGCGAGAAGGCGTCGAGATCCAGCTTGCCCAGAAGGCTGTAGATGGCGGTGTAGGAGGGGATTTTCTTGTAGCGACTTCCCTTTTCAAAACCCGGAAGCGCGAGTTTCTTTCGCTGGGAAAGGGTCATTCGGTTTGCAAAGCGCACAATGGCCTTGAGATCCTTGTGCCCGCTGAAAACCCCCATGGCAACGATTGAAAGGATGGCTCCGATGTGGTAAACGCAGTTTTTTGCCCGAGGGTCGGGGACTTTGCAGAGCGCTTCGTGGAGCGACTCGATCTGCTTGGCCTTGATGGGCATGATGCCGTCCGCATC
>JAOZKS010000639.1 GCA_029935255.1 Pontiella sp. | reverse complement strand
CCTCGACAAGCTGGTGGCGAGCGGAACCACCTTCACCCACGCCTATAACATGGGGGCCTACAACGGCGCGGTCTGCGTGGCCAGCCGCGCCATGCTCAACACCGGCCGCTTTGTCTGGAACACCTATGCCCACGACACCGGCAAGAAGATGAAAGCGGAAGCACAGGCCGGCCACATGTGGTCGCAGCTGATGAAGAAAGCGGGGTATCGCACCTACATGACCGGGAAATGGCACGTGAAAGTTAAACCCGAAGATATTTTCGACATCGCCGCGAACGAACGCCCGGGCATGCCGAAGGATGTTCCCGAGGGGTATGACCGTCCTCTTGATGAAGCCGCCTATGAAAAGGGATGGAAACCATGGGAAACCAAATGGGGTGGATTCTGGGAAGGCGGAAAACATTGGAGCGAGGTCGTCGCAGATGACGGCATCGATTTTCTGAACGACGCCAAAGAACACGATGAGCCCTTTTTTATGTATCTCGCCTTCAACGCGGCGCACGACCCGAGACAGGCGCCGAAGGAATACGTCGATCGCTACCCGCTCGACCGCATTAAACTGCCAAACAACTTCACACCGAAATATAAATATCAGGATGAGATCGGTTGCGGGGAAGAGCTGCGCGACGCACGACTTGCCCCGTTCCCGCGCAGCGAATATTCCGTAAAGATCAACCGTCAGGAATATTTCGCATTGATCACCCATATGGATGACCAGATCGGACGCATTCTGAAGGCCTTGGAAGAAAGCGGGCAAGCCGACAATACCTATATTGTCTTTACCGCCGACCACGGCCTCGCCGTTGGTCACCACGGACTGATCGGCAAGCAGAACATGTATGATCACAGTGTTCGCGTACCGTTCATGGTCGTTGGGCCAAACATCGAGAAAGGCGCTAAGAATGATGCCCCGATCTATCTGCAGGACATCATGCCCACCGCCCTCGAACTGGCCGGTGCGCCGATCCCTGAATATGTCGAGTTCAAGAGCCTGAAAGCACAGCTCGAAGGAAAGAAAGCCGCCCACTACGACTCCATGTACGGTGCTTACAAAAACCTGCAGCGCCTGATCACCAAAGACGGATGGACATA
>JAOZKS010000038.1 GCA_029935255.1 Pontiella sp. | reverse complement strand
AACATTGTAACATTATTTCTTTCAAGACCCGAGACACAAATGGCCTCGAAATGGATGGCCTACGCCCTGCTCGAAGCCGAATGCGGGTTCCGCCGAATTAACCACTGCAAGGATATGGGAAAACTCGCCTCGATCTTGGAAAGGATTTCCCGCTCCCGCCTTGACCCCGAACCTTCAACCGGCGTTTACAACCCCGAAGAATATTTTCGCGACATCCTGCCCCGCCTGCCGCACATGACCAACCGCACCGCCAAGAACTACACTCCCGCACAATGGAAAGCTACCCGTTCCGCCCGACAGGGGTGAGGCTTCGGACGCTTACTCCATACTGGGTATCGGCATGAACTGCTGAATATCGAAATCTTCGACACGCTAAAGGAGGCGCAAGTACTCTGCGAATGGTGGGGAAAAAGTTTTAATACGATCAGGCCGCATAGTTCATTAACCTATCGACCACCAGCACCCGAAACCATACAACCCTAGCCGTCAACCGTCGCTCCGCTCCGGTCTCCGCCTAGGGTTGACTTCGCACGAATCCTAACTTAAAGGAGTCACGCTTGGGGGCGCGTCAGTCAACCAAACAGCCTTCCTGTGACTTACTCTTTAAATAAATCAAAGGTATGGATTGCAGGGCCTTGTTTCGGATCATCGCTTTCGTATTGTGTAATGAGCAGGCGAATACGTGAGGCCTTCACTGGACTGGCCAGCCTAAAGCTTTGGTTGCCGAGTTCCCCGCCTTCGAAGAGGGTTTCCCAACCTGTTTCGTCCGGAATCTGGATCTTAAACCCTTTAATTCGGCTGAATTTTTCAAGTAGGGTGATTCGCTGGAAAGTTTTAGGCTCATTTAGGGTCATTTCTATCCACGGTTGAGTATCACTTTTTTTCGCGCTCCAAAAACGCCAGATGTGCCCGCGATGTAGCTTTAGCCAGGGTCGGTCTTTTAGAATTTCAGCTGGGACGGTGTGTTTTCCTGTTTTTGCGCGCGGTTCTTCGCCAAAATGACCCTGAATTTCACCGGTTTCATGTTTAGAAATGACGATGGATTCTGGCCGACCGCTGATGCCGCTGGTGAATGAAGTTGACGCAGTGACTTTGGCATCTTTACTCATTGATTCCTGAAGTGGAGATTCGATTGTCTTCAGGTTGAGCGCCGACTCGGCAATCTCCAATGCAATGATGGTATCTGGACTCTGGTGGTATTTTTCATCCAGCTCGATACGCAGGCTGGTAGAAGTCTGCTTGATGGAGACTTCTCCTCCACTAAGCGTCTTTGCATGGAGTATCTCGACGGGTAGCGGGGGGATTTCCAGTACGCCCGACCAGTTTTGGGTTATGTGTAAATAGATTACATTTCCCTTGCGGGTGGAAACGCCCCAGTGTCCCGGCGTATAAGGGCCTCCTCGGGTTCCGTAGATGGACTCTCCATATTTATTCAGCCATTTCCCCATACCCAAGAACGTGTTTTTCACCGGATCACAGATCAATCCCTCTGGAGATGCGCCAAAGTCGAGCAGCAAGTTGCCGTCGCCTCCGGCTGAGTCGATCAACAAGCGTAAGCTGGTATTGATCGATTTGATGTCTTTCCCGCCATTCCAGAACCAATGTTCCCCTTGAACAATTGCACAGGTTTCCCAAGGGCGATCCATTGAAAAGGTACCCAGTTTCTGCTCAGGCGTTCCGAATGTTATTTTTGGCATTCCCTTAAGGCGCCCATTGGTAATGGCGTGTGGATTATACTGATTGATCACCTTCCGTACGGCGTAAGGATCAACCGGAACATGGCCTCCATCCCACCAGATTCCTTGAATGTTTTTATAATTTCCGAACAACTCGTGAATGTGGTTAATTAAATACTCCTGATAGGGCATTGGGTTTTCGGCATTGGATATTGGGTCGTACCAATCGGCAACGGAATAATACCAGATCACCTTGATGCCTGCTTCAGCACAGGCATCGGAAAGTTCCTTGGCCACATCACGGGCGAACGGGGTGTTCATGATGTTGTAGTCCGTGTGTTTGGTATCGAACATGCAGAAGCCGTCGTGATGCTTTGTGGTCAGCACAATATATTTAGCACCGGCCTCCTTAAAGGTTTTGACCCATGCTCTGGCATTAAAGGACACGGGGTTGAACACTTTATACAGGTTGTCATAGATTTCCTGAGGGATGCCTTTCTTCCCCTTGTATTTTATATAGCTACCATCGGCAATGGACGAAGGCATACCTTCTTTCATGGTTTTATTTGAACCTAGATAGTTGTTGTTGTTCGCGCGATACCAGCTTCCACCTCCGAGTTCCAGTAAGCTTGACATATTCCAATGAATGAAGATTCCAAACTTGGCTTCGCGCCACCACTCATAATCTTCTGCGCAAGCCCCGAGGGCTTCGGTATTCTTTGCCGGTGCGCCTTGTGTGGCGGTGGCAATAAGGACCAAGGTGAACAACATCCATTTAACTTTTTTCATTATTATTATCCATTTCTATAATTAATTGAAACTCTGTAAACTGTTAGAGTCTTGAAAGGCAAGCTTGCGCCTTACCTTTCTCACAATAACACTCCGATTTAAGGCGACTTATTTGGACAGCCTTTCTGACAATCATTCTTCATCATAATATGTGGGTTCTCTAAGGCTGATCTGCCCTGATCTTGTCGATCGCGCCATCATTACCCAGGAGCAAACGGTAGGGAATCAGTTTCTCCTCCGACATAAGTCCGCCCTGAAGAGGCTACAAACTCAAGTCAAACAGATCGAATGAGTTGATGTTGATTCCACCGCTCCATTTTCTGAAAACAATCCGGAAACTATCGCTGGTGACCGGGGTGCCGAGAATCAAGCCGAACCCTCCGCCTATTTCATTGCCGTTGTGGATAACCTCCCACTGATCATTTATTTTCGCTTCGATATTGAAATCTAAGATGGTACTGGTCCGTCCGAATCTGCTTTCGCGAATCAGAATTTGGTCGATAGTCTGAGACGTGTTCAGTGTGACTTGAAGCCACGGTTGATCATCTCCCTTGCCCGGCGTCCATGCAGTTTTCACAAAAATGCCCTCGGAGAACTCGGTGGCATTCGATGCGACGACTGAACTGGCTGGTCGGGTTGGTCCATATTCGCTGGATGCGGTTGCTGCAGCGCCAATGGTCAAGGTCTGTCCCGCAGTTGCAACGGGGGCGATTTCTTTGACTGGCCGATCGGTCGTCAGAGCAATGATTGTATCGAGCGGATGAATATCTTCCGGATTGATTGCGATATTCAGATATTCTTTGGCCTGCGACACGTTTACCTCTCCGCCGGTTAGCAATTCCGCGGATAAAATCTTGGCGGGCAGTGCGGGAAGTTTTATTTTTCCAGACGGACATTCGCCTAGAAGATGAATGTAAACAGTGTTTCCTTTCGACGTTGCGGCACCCCACGGCCCCGAAATATATGGGCCGCCGCTCGTCGCGTAAATGCTCTCTCCATACCTTCCGAGCCACTGGCCGAGTTCCAAAAACCGTTTTTGGTGGTCAGGCAGAACGGTGCCGTCCCCGTTGGGGCCGACACCGAGCGCGAGATTGCCGCCGTTTCCGGCACAAGTTACTAGCATGGAAATGACATTTTTAAGTGACATTGCGGGGGCATCTCCTTGCCATGCCCAACCGCCGCCGATGGTGGTGCAGGTTTCCCATGGCCGGTTGATTTGAAAACGGCCAATGTCACGTTCGGGGCCATCAAAGTCTCCCGCATGCCAATGTTTCGGGCTAAAACGGTGATTGATGATAAGGCCGGGCTGGAGTTCTCTCACCATTTTAATCAAAGCGGCTCCACCCCACATGTCCGGGTGTTTGCCGAGTCCATCGAACCACATCCCGTCAATCTTCCCATACTTGGTCAATAGTTCCCGAATCTGAGGATACATGAATTTTTCCCGAAACTGTTCAAAGTCACCGGCTTTATAGAACGGATCCATCCAGTCCGGCTGGGAGTAGTACAGAAATACCTTGATTCCGTATTTGTGGCACGCATCAACGATCTCCTTGGTTGCATCCCGTCCAAACGGCGTATTCATGATGTTGTAGTCGGTAGTCTGGGTGTCGAACATGACGAATCCATCGTGGTGCTTGGTAAGCCAGATTAAATATTTCTGTCCGGCATCGCGGGTCATTTTTACCCAGGCATCCGCATCGAAATCTTTTGCGACGAATTTTTTATACTGTGTATCATACACCTCGTGAGAAATTCCGCTGGTCGTCTTCCCGTCGGTGCGATGATGAGGGCGCGGACCGTTTCGGCCCCAGCCAATAGAGCATTTCAGCATGGCGCTGGGTCCCCAACAAATAAACCCACCCAGCCGGGCATCCTTCCACCACTTCATTTCCTCTTCGGTTGCAAGCATATATTTTGCGTCTTCCGGCGGAAGGGAGTCCAGATAAGCCTGTAGGTCGGCTGGATGGTAATACGGCTCAATTCCATCCGTATGCGAGCTCTCGCCGCCCTGCGTAATACCGTGGCTCAGGAGCAATAATAGAATGATGGCTTTGTGATATGACTTCATTTCTTTCCTTTTTGATCTGGTTGTTAAAACGCGAAGCAGGAGCACCCATCTCCAATGGCTATTAGAATAAATCGAACGCTTAAAACGATGTCTACCAAGAGCTGGGGGGGCAAGACGACCGCGTGCAAGTGTTATCTTTCCTTTCCATGAGGCACATAAACTATCCGTTAGTGCGACTGGATATTGGACGATCAGTGGGGAGTTTTTAAGATGAATATGCTAGCGGCTGTCAGTTCTTGAATTCTTTGATTCCTCGTATTTGGTGAAGAGGCATGATTCTTAATTCCACCTAGGAGGCGTTTTTTGTTCATCCCAGACCACATACAACAGCGGTTTGTCATAGGTTTTGATCGTGTCGGGTTTCCGGGATGCGGTGATCTCCATATCATGATCAAAATCGCGATCTTGTGAAGCCGTGATGCAGAAGGAGTGGATTCCATTACCCTCGGCTTTGATATAGTCGGTTATTTCCAGGTGAATCTGTTCCTGATGCAGCCAGGGATCGTAGGTCCGTATGTAGAGCGGATCCCTTCCTTTTGCCTTCGGACGCTTATTCCAGGTCATCTGTTTGCTATGCCAGTTCGAGTTGACAGCATGCACCGATATATCGGCCTTAGGGATGCTTTTCGTGTTCTTTTCAAGGGGTAGATTCCGGAACTTTATAGTGGCATATGCAATGGACTTCCGGTCTGAAGGGATCGAATCGATTTTAAACTTGAGGTAAACGGTTTTGGCGTTGTTGTTATTTTTCTGGGTATAAGCGGGGCGATAGAGTGGGTTTTCAATGTGGGAAAAATTTATGTTCGGCTCTGCCTGGTCAACATAGGTGTAATCAACGGGTTCATGGGATTCCCAATGGCGTTGCAGGATATAGGGAGTGAAATGAGAAGGCTGGCTACCTTTTTTTGTGAAGTTGGCGCGAATAGCTCCGTGGTTATCAGGTACTTTAAGGGTCAGGGGATTTGTTTTTTCGGTGACGGATCCGGTCCATCCGGAAAAGAAATAGCCAGCTTCTGGTTTGGCTTTGAGGGTGATCGTGTCACCGATCCGTACCATATGCACCCCGCGATGCCGCGGCCCGAGGCCGTGCCCGATGGTTCCGCCTGCGCTGGATTCCAGCTTTAATTTTCGGGAATAGGATTTTTGCAGGGTAAGTTCAAAAAACTGATCCAGGCAAGGGACATTATGGGCATGTGCTTTGTTTTTTATAGTGTTGAACAGGCCGTTTGCTTTCATTCCTCCGGATGTGTCGCCATCCAGGTAGGTGGTAACCGATTTGTCTTCATTGAAAAAGTCATAGAGGAATGCCATCTGCGCCAGATCCTGATAATCGGTCAACGTTTTTTTGCAGTCGCTTCGTGAAAAGTGATAGTTAAGACCCAATCTGTTGATCAGAGCCCCCATGTTTTCCCATTTTGTTTGTCGGTATTCTCTCAAAAGGCCGGCGGCCTCCTTACAAGGAGGCGCCTTTCTGTTGATTCGAATCCATTTCATATACTCTTCCGTGTATACAGGGTGGTCTAATCCATAATAGCCCCAGCAGAATTCGCCGTTGTTAAAGTTCATTGCGAGTCCGGTATAGCAGGGGTCTTCTGAAAGAGAAGGGTCGTTGCCGAACGGGAACCTCCACTCTTTTGCGTTTTGCATCATCTGTCCCTGATTCCGGTAGAAAATCCAGGCATTCGGCTTAATTGCTCTGGCAAGCATCCCTTTCTTGATTATGTATTCCATGAACTTATTATCGGCCTGCTCAAGTGTGAGAAATTTAGGATGGTCGATTGGGAGATTCTGCTCCCATTTGTAGCCGTGGAACTCATTATTGGTTCGGTATCCGATATTGCGGTACGATTTGAATTCGCGGATCACCTGCTCCCATACATCCAAATCTTTTTGGATCCAATCGTCGGTATACCGTTCTTCCGGCTTGAGCTTGATGTGAGGGCGTGTGTCTCTTAGGTTTTCATATTTGATGGGGTTGACTTCGATAATCAACCAATAACCCGCTTCAGTTGCCGCATCGACGGCCTCGCGAATCAGTTTCATTTTATCTTCAGGGATGCGCCACGTTCCCAGTTCGTCGAGTTGGGCAACATAGGCCTCCGGCTGCCTTAGCTGGAGAATCATGCCCGAGAACCCGTAGGTCCTCATTTCCCTGGCATATTGTACAAATGGGCTGTCCGGCCCGGTGTAGTGCATCGTAGGATCCCAAGTCACATGGCTGGGCTGGGTATGTAGCGTACAAAAGAGACCCCATTGGAAGTTTCTATGGAATTCGTCCCATGTTACTTCTTCACCATTTTTGGAACAAACCTGGCTCGATGCATGTTCTCTTTTATCGCTCTGCGTTGCGGCCCATTTTAGGATATAATTCTGGTCTTTCCCGGAAAATAAATCGACTGGAACGGTCACCTGTTTTTTATCATCGCGTTCTATCGTGATCATGCGGCGCTGTTCGTCAACCTCGATCACCTTTCCCCGGATCGATTTCCCGTCGGCACTCGTAAAGGCGCGATATTCATCCGCTCCTGCAAGAAGTCCAATCAGCAGCAACGCGGTCGCTAAAATTCCTATTTTCATATTAAACTTATAGTATGTGTTTTATTTCGTTCAGCTGAATTTGCGGTAGAAGCACTTCATATATGACGAATCATTAAGCAACAGTTTTGCGCAAAGGAAAAGCTCAATGACGGAATGCACGTAAACCGTCCGATGACGGTGTGTGAATGTGGACAGGATATCGGAAGAAATTCTTTTGAGCATAACCAAATAAACTGCAACGACTGAATCTGCAGCTCTATTTGGGGCTTCCTGTTTGAGGTTGCAGGGTTGTGATCATTCCTGTTCGAAAGGCAGGGTCTTTTGTTTTAGGAGGCTTGCAGAAATAACCTGCACATTTAACGCAAAGTCGCGGAGAACGCTGAGTCTCGCAAAGAACCGCTCTTTGCGAGCCTTCGCGACCTTTGTTTCTTTGCGTTTAAAACGCCCCTGTTCGGCCGTGGGCACTACAATGATTTCAAGTTTCGCTTTTTCGCCCCGCATCGCGGAGTCCGTCTTCTTCCATCCTGTGGAAACAGAAGTCGACGGATTTTTCTAGCTTAAATTCAACCTGTTTCAATTCATGCAGTTGGCAAAATCTGAAATATCACCTTGGTTCGAAAGGAGTTTCCTACTATATGTTGTTTTTGCGGTATAAACGTATGCTTATATAGCATTTTATCATTAAAGTACGTTACCTCGTAACCTACGCATATTATGGATTCATATAATACAAGAAGAACGCTGATTGAACGCGTGAAGAATCAGCATGATGACGACTCGTGGGGAGAGTTCGTGCAGGTGTATCAAGATTATATCTATGCGATTATCCGTAGAATGGGGATCAATCAACACGATGCGGATGATCTTCTCCAACAGGTGCTCCTTAACTTGTGGAATACCCTTCCCCAATTGGACTTTGATCGCATTAAGCGTTTTCGGAGTGTATTGAGCAACATTACCCGGCATCGTGTTATTGACTTCATGCGGAAACGTGGCAACGAGGCCAAGCGGCTTGAAAAAACCGCGCAGGAAGAAATCCTGCATTATCTGAGCACGCTCAACCTATCAGAAATCGATGTCATTGCAGATCGGGAATGGAAAATCCATCTTACCAATTTAGCCATCGAAAAAGTTGCCCCGCGCTTTTCCGGTCAGGCGGTAAATATTTTTCGGATGAGTCTCAAGGGACTTGGCGTTAAAGAGATTGCAAGCGAGCTGGGGCTGAAGGAAAACTCAGTTTACCGCCTCAGGAATCGTGTAAAGGCTTGCCTGATTGAGGAAGTCGATCGACTGCGTGAAGATCTGGAATAGTTGTCAGGTCTGCTACTGCTCTATGATCACTTCAGTTTTTTTCCGAATCTTATTCAAGATAGCTGGCGGGTAGGCATCGGCATCGATAATCAGCCTCTTGATGTGGAGGTATTGTAAATTTGACAACAGGTAGTCCGCAGGGATCTTCAGCCCCACCATTCTCACTTCTTCCAGTTTGAGTCCGTCCAGTTCCGATAAATCGGTGTGGGGCGTGTGACTGATATCCAGCGAATACAGCTTGAGCGGCATGAGCACATTCTGAGAGGGTGCGGCATCAATCTTCAAGGTATAGTTTTTGTATTTTGTATTCGAGAGGTTGAGGTGATATCCCTCTTTCCGCTTTGTCAACAACAACGACTGTTCGTACGTTCGGCCCCAATTCAGTTTGTCCAGCATGGCGTGGGTGAGAGAAAGATGATCTTCAGGGCTCCGGTCTCGAAATCTACGTATTTGACCAAGATAGGTATAGTACAAGATCAAGGTTGAACGTACATTGGTGTGCTTGGTCTCATTGAGTAGATCAGCAAGTTGCTGATTGGTCAGGGGTATGTCGTCTGAAGATTTGATGATTGAAAATTCCCTGCTGAGGTTGACGATGGTTCTGACGTGCGTGAGATCAGCGTCATCAAGCTGGTCAAAGCACTCGTTCGCCTGATTAAGCTGATGCATCATAAAGTGAGCTATACCTTTTTTTACCAAGAGTTGTTTATAGACGTCGGGGTTCGTACCCTTCGAGATTTCTATTTCCATTATTCGGATCATTATTTCGAAATTCATAAAGCTCGGATTACTAATAATGGAAATCAGTGCGTTTTGAAGGTTGGTATTAAGTAGGGAAACCTCCTGCTGTTCCTGGCGATATAACTCAAGGTTTGTTTCGGCTTTATGGTGTTCGGCCTCGGCTCTCCTCTGCGCTTTCATGATGAGAGCCATGTTGACGCTCATGATCCCGGCGACAATGACTAGGAACCAAATTAATAGGGATGTAATGCGGCTGTGTCGTCGCATCAAGAGGGAGAGGTTGATCATCAGTCCCGCGTTTTCGGCCAGGGTAGGGTGGCCGGATAGATAGCGATTAATCTCTCGCTGCATTGCGATCACGCTTGGGTATCGATCCGTAGGTTTGAAGGACAACGCCTTCATGGCCACTGCGGCAAGTCCTTTGGGAACCCTCCAATCCGGTCTCCTGAGGTTTGGGTGCACGACCTTGCCTTCTCGTGTGTTCTGAAGCACCTCGTTTACAGAGTCGCCGCTAATCGGACTTTCGTAGGTTAACAGCATATAAAGTATGGTTCCCAATGCATATAGGTCTGTTTGTTCTGTCATTTCCCCATCGCCGACCGTCTGTTCGGGAGCCATAAATCCGGGGGATCCTTTCATGATTCCGGATAGGGTCATATCATTCAGAATGTCGCCATCCAGATTGCCCAGCGTGCTGTTGAGGCTGGGCTCATCCGTATTTATGATTTTTGCAACTCCCCAGTCGCAGACAAAAACTTCACCAAACTTACCCACACGGATATTGTCCGGTTTAATATCCAGATGGAGTACCTTCCTGGAGTGTGAATATGCGATGGCATCGCAAATTTTGAGGAAAATATTCAACAGGTTATCCAGAGGGTAGTTTTTCGTATAGACGTCATCGCCTTCTCTTAGTTTCTTGAGAATATTTTTTAAACTGTTAGCCGCAACGAGCTCCATGGTGAAAAAGGGAATGCCTTCTGGATCCAGTCCCATATTGTGGATGGGAATAATATTCGGGTGCGCCAGATTGGCCGTCAAACGTGCTTCGCGCAAAAAACATTCGCGATTCTCGGCGGTTTCCGTCCGCACGGGACGAGCCATGGCCACTTTCCGATCCAGACGGCGGTCAAAGACGAGGGTAATCTTTTTTTCTCCTCCCTCGGCAATCTCGTCAAGCACTTCGTAGCGTTCATCATATATTTCCACTGAATGCAAGATAGGGGTGAGCGATGTCTTTTCCTCCTCTGACATCCTGCAGTTTTCCGTATGGTAAAAGTCGTGAACAGACTCGTCCCGTTCACGAAATTTATTTTCCCGCGCATTATTTTGTTCAGGTGTCATGGCCATATAAATCCAATTTAAGAATACTATTTAATCCGTATACACGACAGCAGACTTGTTTGGAAGGCTTTTAGTTCGCTCTCAAACGAGAAGCTAAGGTTTTGGTCACTGCATGGGATTCCATTGCGTTTGGTTCAGGTCTATCCGTTATCGTTGATAAATATACGTTTAACAACACCGTGAAGATCCGCTTCCGGTGCGATGCCGACGGCAATCAGGATAAAGTCTATATCGACAACGTCCGCATCTCGGCGCAGTAGAACTCATCTGCATCAGTTCGCATAGATTTAAAAAGGCGTATGCCTGCCGAATCTGATTCGGCAGGCACTTCGCATTTGTTATGCATTCACCTTCCGTCGGTCTATTGGATTGATATTCCATTCCCCGCAGCACTCCGCCTGCGTCATCAATCCCCCCGTTCGTCTCTTGTCTAAGAATTGCCCCTGTGGATTTTAAATTGAGAAGCATGTCCAATTCTGCGAATTACGATCGGATTGTTTGTGCGTGGAGGAGATGTAGAGGGATTAGATCCTATCCGGTAAACTGATCGGTTCCGCTTAGCCATCTCCGATTACAAAGAAGTTTGTTTTTTCGGAGTTTAAGCGCTACCCTTCAATTTATAAAAGGACGTTGTAAATGAGTAAGTCAGTAAAAAAAGGGTTTGTGGGCGCGCATGCTAAATCCAGCGCCGCAGTGGTGAGCCTCGCTGTTCATTCCATAATTATTTTGGTTGCAATGTCGTTTGTCGCGGTTCGGGTCATTGTGAAGGAAGGTACAAGTTTCGAGGTGAGATCGGTGACACGGCCCAAAATGCAGCTGAAGAAGCTTCAGGTCCCGGTAAAAATCAATAAGAAACGTCCCAAGCCCAAGCTGATGAAAAGGCTTGTTGTTAAGCCAAATCTTGCTCGGAAAATGCCTGAGTTCAAGATGCCGGAAATTCTCGGAGTCAAAGGCGGGTTGGGTAGTGTTGGAGATGTCGGACTAGGGGCCGGAGGAGTCGGTTTCTCCATGCCGGAAATCAATATTTTCGGAGTAAAGAGCCGGGGCGAGAAGATCTTCTTTATTCTAGATGCCACTCCGCAGATGATGTACGACGAAATAGGAGGCTTCCTTGCCTACGCCATCATCAAAAATGAAGTATTGCAGATTATTGACAGTCTTAACTCTACCGTGCTTTTTAATGTTGCGGTGTTCGATGGATCCCACAGCAAAGTTCTTTTCCCCAGGCTGGTTCCTGCTTCATCTAAAAATGTGGTAGCTACGAAGTCGTGGCTGGAACCTTTAAACCGCGTAAGCAAAAATATGGGTGATATGGACTATGGATTGGAAACATTGGGTGCTGGCAACGCCGCGAGTATAGAAAATTTCGAGGTTGAACCGCTAGAGAGGTACGTCTGGTGGATGAAGCCAGCGATGCTATCCATGAAACAGCAGGCGGATTCAGTCTATCTGTTGACTTACCGATGGGGAAACCTGACTCATGATATCGGCAAGAACAACGGGGATTTCGATTATGAAAAGCGGGAAAAATACTATCGAATGGCGCAACAAAAACTGAAAGAGGAAAATGAAAGGCGCCGCAAGAATGGCGACCCGCCCCGTGTGCTTAAAGATAAAGGCGCCCTTGTTAAGGAATACTTTCCCAATCAATCTTTTGGTCGTCCGCCGTCTGCCGCGGAAAAGGTCGTCTACACCCCGAAAGTGATGGTGAAGGCAATGAAAGATGTGCGAGTGCAATATGCGCCAAAAAATCAGCTGACTAGTGGGGTTTCCAAAAAGAACAAAGACGCCTTCTCGGTTAATGTTATTCAGTTTTTCCGGAAGAGTGAAGGCCCTAGAGGAGCATCGGACTTCAAGCAGCTCAGTCGTCTGACTAAAGGTAAATACAGTTCCCTTGCTGGGCTCGATGCCATCAAAAGCAGCAGTCAAACAGAATAGTGTAATTCGTCACAAATCCATCGTGGGGCAGTTCGGCTTCATCGAGCTTCCAGGCTTGAAATTTCAGAAGAAAGGGGACTCCATATTCCTTGCGCCAGCGGCGTAGCTCTGCCGATTGATCTCAGGAATGACCCTCGTTATTGCGATCATATCGCGCGACATGGGTGCTTATGCCGACTCGAGAATCGTAGAACTCCCTGCTGGGA
>JAOZKS010000264.1 GCA_029935255.1 Pontiella sp. | reverse complement strand
AATGGATTCGATGAGCGCGGCGCTGGGCAACACGGTTCTCGTTAAACGCGAGGATCTCCAACCCGTCTATTCGTTCAAGTTGCGCGGGGCCTATAACAAGCTTTCCAAGCTTCCGACCGCACAGCGCAAACACGGCGTGGTGGCGGCTTCGGCGGGAAATCACGCGCAAGGCATTGCCATGGCGGCGCACAAGCTCGGTGTGAAAGCCACCATCATCATGCCGATCACCACCCCCGCCATCAAGGTGCAGGCCGTCAAGACGCTCGGCGGGAAATACGTGCGGGTTGAGCTTTTTGGAGACCGCTTTGACGAGGCAAACCGCCATGCTCAAGAATTTGCACACCAGCATTCCGCCGTGCTGATCCCGCCCTACGACGATCCCGATGTGATTGCCGGCCAGGGGACGGTCGGCATGGAAATCCTGCGCCAATGGTCGGGTCCGCTACACGCCATCTTCGTTCCGGTGGGGGGCGGCGGGCTGATCGCCGGCATCGCGGCCTACGTGAAATACCTGCGCCCCGAAATCAAAATCATCGGAGTGGAAGCCGAAGACTCCGCCTGTCTGCAAGCCGCACTCAAGGCCGGGCGGCGCGTGAAACTGAAAAAGACCGGTATCTTTGCGGATGGTGTGGCGGTGGCTAAAATCGGAAAAGAGCCTTTTCGAATTGCCCGCATTTGCGTGGATGAGGTGGTCACGGTTTCCTCCGACGAAATCTGCGCCGCGATCAAAGATCTCTTCGACGACACCCGATCGATTACCGAACCGGCAGGTGCCCTATCCCTTGCCGGACTCAAGAAACTGGCGAAATCGCGGCGCTGGAAAAACAAGGTGCTCCTAAATATTGCGAGCGGTGCCAACGTCGACTTCGACCGCCTGCGCTACGTCTCCGAACGCTACCAAGTGGGCCAGCAGACCGAAGCCCTCCTTGCCGTGACCATTCCCGAAGCGCCCGGCAGCCTAATGGCGCTGTGCGATATTCTGGACGGGCATAACCTAACCGAATTCAACTACCGAGGACGCGCCGATATCCCGGCCAAGGTCTTCGTGGGCATCCAGATTCCCGGCGGGGCGAAGGAGCGCCGCCTGCTCATCCGTACGTTGCGCGGAAAGGGCTACCCGGTCGTCGATCTGTCCGGAAACGAGCTGGCCAAGATGCACGTCTGTCACATGGTCGGTGGCTCCGCAAACCGCAGGACCGAAGAGCGGCTCTTCAGCTTCGAATTTCCGGAACGCAGCGGCATCCTGCGCGAATTTCTCGGCGTGCTGCGCGGACGGTGGAATATTTCGCTCTTCCACTACCGAAGCCACGGTGGAACCTATGCCCATGTGCTCGTCGGCCTCCAGACGATTCCCGGAAGCAAACACCGCCTGACGGACTTCCTCAAGGAACTGGACTATCCCTATATCGACGAAACCGACAACCCCGCCTACCGACTGTTTTTAAAATAAAAGGAAATGAAGGCATGAAACAAAGTATCCTCATCATCCTAATGAGCTTTCCTGTTCTGGTTCTCGCAGAAACCACCCTTTGGTACAACCGTGCCGCCGATGACTATGGTCTGAAAAGCCCGCTTAAAAGCTGGGAGAAGGAGAGCCCCAAACGCACGAGCAAAGCCAACCCCGACAAGGCGTGGGAAAATTATGCCCTTCCGGTGGGGAACGGCTTTATCGGTGCCATGATCTATGGCGGAGTCGCCACGGAGCGCATTCAATTCAACGAGCACAGCCTCTGGAGCGGTGGCCCTGGCTCCGAAGGATGGACAAAAGATCAGAACAATCCCGATGCCCACAAGCATCTGCCGGAAATCCGCAAGGCGATGCTTGATGGAGATACCAAGAAGGTGGATCAACTCGCCAAGGAACATCTGCGCGGAATTGGATCGGACGACCGCGACACGGCCGACAAAACCTTCGGTCGCTACCAAACCTTCGGCGAGCTCACCATCGAGAGCGGACAGAAAAAAGACTCCGCGAAAGACTACCGCCGCAGTCTCGACCTTTCCTCCGGATTACAAACCACATCATACACCCTTGGCAACGCCACCTTCACCCGCACGACCTTCTGCTCGAACCCCGACCGTGTCCTCGTCTTCCGCTTCGAAGCCGATCAGCCGGGACGGCAAAACCTCAACCTCCAACTCGCCTCACCGCACAACATCCAGACCCGTGCAAAGAACGGCATTTTCATTGCCAACGGAATCGTCGACAATAACGGGCTCAAGCTCGATGCCCGCATCGGCATCCTGCACGACGGCGGCCGCGTGAAAGCCACCGCCAGCGGCATCGAAATCAAGGGAGCCAACAGCGCCACCTTCATCCTCGTGGCGGGAACCGACTACGCCCCCAACTGGCCCACTTTCCGCACCGATGCACCCGCGTCTAAAAACACACGGACGCTCGCTGCGGCCATGGCCCAGGGATACGACGCGCTAAAAACGCGCCATGTGGCCGACCACCACGCTCTGCACGGACGGGTCGATCTTAGCCTTGGGGAAACCCCCTCCGAGATTCAGGCCCTTCCCACCGACGAGCGGCTCAAACGCAGTAAAGAAACGCCCGACCTCGGGCTGGAAGCGCTCTACTTCCAGTATGGCCGCTACCTACTCATCGCCTCCTCCCGCCCCGGCGGACTGCCCGCCAACCTGCAAGGTATCTGGTGCAATGAAACCGTCCCGGCGTGGAATGCGGACTATCACTTCAACATTAACCTGCAAATGAACTATTGGCCCAGCGGACCGTGCAACTTGCTAGAATGCCAGAAACCGCTCATCACCTACACCGATGCCCTTCGCGCACCTGGCGCAGCGACGGCCAAGGCCTATAACGATTCTAAAGGCTGGACCGCCCATCTCTCGGGAAATATCTGGGGATATACCGTTCCGCACTCCGGAAAAGGCAGACCCTCCTACTGGGCCTACTTCCCGCTCGCCGGTGCGTGGCTCACCACCCATGCATGGGAGCAGTATGCCTTTGGGCTAGACGAAGAATTCCTGCGCAATACCAGCTGGCCGATCCTTTCCGGTACCGCCGACTTCTTGACTGACTTCCTCTACGAACTGCCTAGTGGCGAACTCTCCAGCACCCCAAGTTGGTCGCCGGAGCACGGAAACCCCTCGCTCGGTGCCACCTGCGATATCGCCATGGCACGCGAGGCCTTGGCAGGGGCGATTGCCGCCGCAAATGTGCTCAACGAAAACGCTCCTGCGAATTGGAAAACATCGATGGACGAGCTCGTCCCCTACAAGATTGGTCAGCACGGTCAGCTTCAGGAATGGTACGAAGACCGCGACAATCCGAAAGACAAGCACCGCCATCTCAACCATCTCTTCGGCCTGCATCCCGGAGGCCAGATCACCCCCGAGCATACGCCCGAACTGGCCGAAGCCTGCCGTATCACCCTCACCCAGCGCGGCGACGGCGCCACCGGTTGGTCCATGGGCTGGAAGATTAACTTCTGGGCGCGCGTGCACGATGGCGACCACGCCCACCTGATGATTAAAAACCTGCTTAAAAACGGAACCGCCCCCAATCTCTTCGATCTCCACCCCCCCTTCCAGATCGACGGCAACTTTGGCGGATGTGCCGGAATGGCCGAGATGCTGCTCCAAAGTCAGTATCGCGCCGAAGGCGGCGAGGTCGTCCTGCTCCCCGCCCTACCCAGCGTTTGGTCGGATGGTTCCGTGAAAGGCCTCCGTGCGCGCGGCGGATTTATTGTCGATATCGCGTGGAAGGATGGAACGTTGGCCGAAGCCAAAGTCACCGCCACCCACTCCCGAAAACTGCTCGCCCGCTGGGACGATAAAACGTGGAAATACACGCTGAAAGCCGGAGAGAGCATCACACTTACCCCTTAACCCCATGCAACGCCTCTTTTTTATATTGTTGCGGCCACAAAGGTTTCAGGGGTCAATCCGGCCCACGCGGGGCTTAGATGCGGCCTTGGTATCAGCGCTGATTTCGCCATATTTTAATCCGTCTTTTTTGGCTCTTCGAATATTTTTATGGTTCTCCGTAGAT
>JAOZKS010000263.1 GCA_029935255.1 Pontiella sp. | reverse complement strand
ATCCGTCCACACCTTGGAAGCGAATTTATCGGCTTCGGCCTTCCAGACCTTGGCCACCGGGGCTTCGTACCCCGACGGGCTGACGCTGTTGATGAGATCGGCTAAAAACTGTTTGGTTTGCTTGGTCATAGGAATTCCTTTAATTCGTAAGTAGGTAATACGTAATGGAGATGGGTAACGGAAAGCAACCCATCTTGCTTGAATTTAATTACGGATTACGGATTACTCGTTGAAAGTATGCAAAACCTAAGCGTCATCATAACCTTCGCGGCCTACCTGCTCTTCATGCTGGCGATCGGCTCGCACTTCTACAAAAAGAACGAATCGCTCTCCGACTACCTGATTGGCGATCGCCAGCTGAACAAATGGGTGGCGGCCATGAGTGCGCAGGCATCGGACATGAGCGGATGGTTATTGCTCGGCCTTCCGGGCTATGCCTATCTCCAAGGACTGGAAGCCGTTTGGATCGCGGCAGGGCTGGCCCTCGGCACCTACCTCAACTGGCGGTTTGTGGCCCAACGCCTCCGTTGCTATACGGAAATTGCCGGCAACGCCATCACCCTGCCCGACTATTTTGCCAACCGCTTCAACGATTCCAACCGATTGTTGAGAACCCTATCGGCCGTTTTCATCCTGATCTTTTTTCTGATCTATACGGCCTCCGGTTTCGTGGCCGGTGCCAAGTTGTTTGAGTCCGTTTTCGGCCTCCCCTACCACAGCGCACTGATCATTGGTGTCGTGGTCATTATCTCCTACACCGCACTCGGCGGATTCATGGCCGTCAGCTGGACGGATTTCTTCCAAGGCATCATCATGTTTTTTGCCATCATCACCGTGCCGCTGCTCGCCATTCATGCCAGCGGCGGATTCGCCGCGTCCACCGCAGCCCTGCGCGAAATTGACATCGGCTTCCTCGACCTCTTCACCAACGGCAAAGGCGAACCCCTCACCGCCATCACCATCGCCTCGCTCGCGGCGTGGGGATTGGGCTACTTCGGCCAACCGCACATCCTCACCCGCTTCATGGCCATCCGCTCGCCCGACGAGATTAAACCCGCCCGTCGAATTGCCATGGTCTGGGTGCTGATCAGTTTGGCGTGCGCCGTGGTTGTCGGTCTGGTCGGGCGCATCTATCTTCCCGAAACCCTCGCCTCAACCGATGCGGAAAAAGTGTTCATGGTTCTCGTCGAACGGCTCACGCACCCCATCGTTGGCGGCATCCTGCTCGCAGCCGTTCTGGCAGCGATCATGAGCACGGCCGACTCGCAATTGCTCGTCACCTCCTCCGCGCTGACGGAGGATCTCTATCGGGTCATCATCCGCCCCCAGGCCACCGAAAAAGAACTCGTATGGGTGAGCCGGGGAACCGTAATCGGCGTGGCCGCCATCGCCTGCGTCATTGCGCTCAAACCCGACCGTAGCGTCCTTGACCTTGTGGCCTACGCCTGGGCCGGCTTCGGCGCAACCTTCGGACCCTTGGTGCTGCTATCACTCTACTGGAAACGCATGACCCGCAACGGAGCGATCGCAGGTATCATTGGCGGAGGAATAACCGTTCTACTCTGGAAGCAACTGGAGGGTGGCTGGTTCGAGTTGTACGAAATCGTCCCCGGATTTGTGGTTTCGATTTTCCTGATCCTCCTCTTCAGCCTGATCGACCGCAAGCCAACCGATCCAGTGCCTAGACTATTTAAGGAAGCGCGGGAGTCTTTCTAGGCCACTTGCATCTGCTTCCGTTTGACCTCGCGGGCCAAGCGCCTTTTTTCCCGTGCAGGGATGGCAAACTCGGAGCTGGATCCCACCAGACCGACGAGCAGGAACAATCCGGCAATCGTACCCACCGGGAAGATCAGCAAATGGAAGATGGCGATGCCGTAGCCAAAATTTATGCCCCAGATTTTCTTGCGAAAGGTCCCGACCGACATCAGCGCGGAAGCCAAGAAAAGAATCGGGAAGAGAATCGTCAGAAACAAATGCCCTGCCCCGGAAGGCAACCAGAGAAACAGATAGTTCAATAACGTGTAGAGATAGACCACCGGAAGCACTATGCAATAGATCCGGAGCAGCCCCATCCAAAACCCCGTCCCGTCGAAAGGTTGACGGTGGCGTGTCTTCGAGGTGCGAGTGCGGCGACCTTCCCATTGGTCAATCGTTTCGGGAGCGCTATAGATGCTGGTTGAATCCAATCCATCCACTACAGGATCCTCTTCCACCCTCACGGATCGATAACCGCGCTTTCCCTGCCACCGCCGGGAGCGAAACTCAAAATATCCCAAAGAGGCCAGACTGAAAATGGAAACGACGAGAAGGGTGATGTTGGATTTCCGTTGGCTGTTATAGCGCTCAAACAGGGTTCCATCCTGATGGAGCCCTTGCAAACTGCTAGCCGATATGCCAATCAGCATCGCAAACAGTAAAATTCCAAGTAGACGTAATATCCGCAGCATGGCACTCCTCCATCCCTTTATACGACCCCCCACGACAAATATGACTCATCTAATAATATCTCCGATTTGTCAATCTACTTCCTAGTATTTTTTACTATTCCAAGATTCTACCCGACAGATTATCCTCATCTACCAGAAGTCTTTATAATTATTGAGTGATAATATTTATCTTGAGATACCCCTCGGTTATCTACACCGATTTCAAAAAAAAGATGTCCCGCAGTTTAGAACTATTGTAGAAGACAGTCATGCAACTCTTTGAATCACTCATTGACACCCAATTCGGACTCGTTGCGGCTTTTATGGCCACGGCCGCTGTAGTTGTACTGGCGGGCATTCGCCTGAGTATCTATGGCGATGCTCTGGGCGACCGCACCGGTCTGGGCAGCGGACTGATCGGACTTGTTTTTTTGGCCGCGGTCACCAGCCTTCCGGAGTTGGTGGTTTCGCTCACTTCGGTTATCCAGTGCACCGAACTGGCGAAGGGTGCCGATCTGGCCACGGGAAACATGCTCGGCTCCAACGTATTCAACCTGCTGATCCTTGCGTTGATGGCTCTACTTTTCCCGCGCAGATTTGATCCAGCAAGCATGGATAACCCTCATGGCGACTCAACGATTTACGGACTTATACTGTTGGGCATTTTTTCCGGTGCGTTCCTTTTCTCCGGTATGAACACGGAGTTGATACCGGGACTACAATGCAGCTGGGGTGTCTTGCTACTGCCCATCGCCTATGGCTTTATCCTGCTCCGCGAACACCGACAGCATACCGAGGAGGAAGAGACCGGCAACCACCTTCCAGAGGAACAAAAACTCGCGCAACGGCCGTCGGTGCATTTTTACTCGGTGCTCGGTGGACTCTGCCTGCTGATCATTGGCGGCGGGATCGTGCTTTCCACACTGGGCTCGCACATGGCACGGCCACCGGAGCAAGGCGGGTTTGGACTCGAAGCCAGCCTGGTTGGCACCATTTTCCTAGCCATTTCAACCAGCCTGCCCGAACTGGTGATTTCTTTTGCCAGCATTCGCATGGGTTTTCTCGATATGGCCGTGGGAAATGTCCTCGGAAGCAATATGTTCAACCTATTGATCATCTTTGTGGCCGACATCGCCATGCGGGGAGGCAATTTGCTGAGCCATGCCTCGTCCAAACATTGGGTCAGCGTGGGGATGATCGGGTTGCTAACCCTGCTGGCCAGCCTGTTGCTGCGCACCCGAACCCGCAAGGCGGCCACCGCTATCGCGGCGGTGATGGTGGCCACCTACCTCGCGACATTCGCCTTCCTCGTATAGGCTATGGGTGGATGAAGCGGAACGTCGCGAAGGCGGTAACGATGCCCGTAAGCATGCCCATGAAGACCTCCATGCGCGTATGTCCCAGCAGCTCTTTGAGCTTACGTTCCGAGAAATGATGTTCCTTGAACAACTCATCAACGATCTCGTTGAGCAAGCGGGCCTGGGTTCCTGCAGCACGCCGTACAGTCGATGCATCAAAAGTGGTTATCAGGGCAAAGGCCATTGAGACCGCAAAGACAGGGGTATCGAAACCGGCGGTCAGGCCAATCATCGTA
>JAOZKS010000037.1 GCA_029935255.1 Pontiella sp. | reverse complement strand
GATTTTCATGAATGGTTTCGAGGAAAAACGCAAGGAAGAACAACGGACGGTGGCTCGCGAATTGATGGATCCCGAATAGCCATGCCACAGCATGGATTAAATACGGATATCAATCGCCCGGATCATTAACTCCTCCAATCGCAAATGCTTCGAACCCTTAAAATTAAGAATCTCGCGCTCGTGGACGATGTTCAAGTGGGCTTCAACGAAGGTCTGAACGTTATTACGGGAGAAACGGGCGCAGGAAAATCACTGCTGATCGGTGCGCTCCGCCTTCTGCTGGGCGAACGGGCAGATAAATCGATGATCCGCACTGGCGAAACGTCCTGTTCCGTTTATGCCGAATTCGGACTCGGTGATTCCGGTCATATTGATGCGGTTCTTTCCGACATCGGCCTGGAACCCTGTGAAGGTGGGTTGCTCATCATCCGGCGCGTGATTACCGAATCTACAAACAAAACCATGGTCAACGACGAACCCGTAACCCTTCAGGCGCTCAAGCGACTGGGAAATGTGCTTGTCGATATGCACGGCCCGTACGACCACCAATCGCTGCTCGATACCGCCACCCAACTCGAAATTCTTGATGCATTCGGGCAAGTCAACAAGGCCAGACAGACCTATCTTGCCGAATATCGAAAACTGCGCGAAATCCAAAAACAAATCGATGGGCTCAACTCCGACAACGAGGAAGATCTGGAACGCCAGATTGAATTTCTCGACTACCGGATTTCTGAAATTGAAACGGCCAAACTCTCGATCGAAGAAGATGAACAAGTCGAAGAAGAACACAACGTCATGGCCAACTCACAACAGCTCATCGAACTGGCCAACGGAACGGTCAATGCGCTAACCGAAGGCGAAGGATGTGCCTTCGATGGACTTGCGGCCGCCCAACAGGCCCTCAACCAACTCATCAAACTCATGCCCGAAGCACAGGAGTGGCATGATGAAATCGAAAGCGCCGTCATGCAGGTGCAGGATGTGGTTCGCTCCATCGAAACGCTGGCAGAAAACATCGACTCCAGTCCGGAACGTATGCAGTGGCTCGACGACCGCCTCACCACATACCAGAGCCTGAAACGCAAATATGGCTCCACCGTTGAGGAAATCCTGAAAAATGCCAATACGTGGAGTGCCCAGCTCAAAGAACTGCGGGGGCGGGATAAAAAACGTGTTGAACTGCAAGCCGAATTGGATCGTGTATTCCAAGCCGTGGAAAAGGCGGGGCTCCTCCTGCGCGAGCAACGGGAGAATGTGGCGGACCACCTCTCCGAATGCATTACCAAGGAATTAGTGGACATTGGTTTCGAGCACGGCTTCTTCGACATCCAGCTTTCACCGGCCGAACCCAGCCCATCGGGCATCGATGAAATCGAATTTGGATTTGCCCCCAATGCCGGCGAGGACATGCGCCCGCTGCGGATGATTGCTTCAAGCGGCGAGATCTCCCGCGTCATGCTCGCCACCAAAGCAGTTTTAGCGAGGCACGATCAAATTCCCGTTCTTGTGTTCGACGAAATCGATGCCAACGTCGGCGGCGAAATCGGAGGAGCCGTCGGGCGCAAGCTCGCGCAGGTTGCCGCGTACCACCAACTCATTTGCATCACCCATCTGCCTCAAGTCGCCGCCTATGGAACCACGCACCTCGCCGTCTCTAAAAGCGTGCAGAATGGCCGGACCTATACCGAAGTCCAGCTGCTTGACCCCGATTCCCGTCCCAACGAAATTGCCCGTATGCTCGGTGGCGGAACGGAAGTTTCTCTCCAGCATGCCCACGAAATGCTAAACGGGTAGAGAGCGACCGCCGGTCTGTCCCTGCCGAATCAATTCAATCAGCTCCTTTAGCATCGGCGTGGCCTTCTCTTGGTCAAGAAGTGGATGGCGACCGGCGACGGTGAGGTATTCCTTTTCCTTGGAGAGCATCACCTGACGGTTGCGGACAACAACGGATTTGATGCCGGTATCGGCAGCAACGATGCGGAGTTCGGCGATGAGCATGAGTCGTTTCACCTCGGCGGGAAGCTTGCCGAAGCGGTCTTTGATCTCCCGTTTTATCATCGTGATTTCCGACGGGGTACCCAATGCGGAAACCCGTTGATAGAGGCGCAGGCGCAGGTTTTCATCCTCAATATATTCATAGGGGATATAGGCTCCGCTTTCGGAGTTTTCTGATTTGGGTGAAAGGTCGAGGAAGTCGAGTTTAACAACCACATCCATTAAGGGCGGCGGACGTTTCCCCTTCAGGATGGCAATGGTGCGGCGGAGGAGCTGGCAATAGAGATCAAAGCCGATGGCGGAAATGTGGCCGCTCTGTTTGGCACCGAGCATGTTGCCTGCACCGCGCAGTTCAAGGTCGCGGACGGCGAGGCGAAAGCCGGAGCCAAGGCCGGTGTAGCGTTTGATGGCGTTCATGCGGTCGCGGGCGGCATCGATCATGTCGCCGCCGGGGGAGAGCATGAGATAGGCGAAGGCCTTGTGGTTGGAACGTCCAACGCGCCCGCGCAATTGATAGAGGTCGGAGAGTCCGAAACGTTCGGCGTTTTCGATGATCATGGTGTTGCAGTTGGGAATGTCGACGCCGCTTTCGATGATGGTGGTGCAGAGTAGGACATCGAAGCGTCCCTGCACGAAGGTGTGCATGATTTCGGAGAGTTCTTTTTCGGGCATCTGCCCGTGGGCGACGGCGATGCGTGCTTCGGGGACGAGGGCGCGGAGCTTGGTTTCGACGAGATGAATGGTTTTGACGCGGTTATGCAGATAGAAGACCTGTCCATCGCGGTGCAATTCCATGCGGATGGCTTCGGCGATGATTTCCTCGTCGTAGGGGATCACAATGGTTTCGACGGGCTGCCGTTCCTGCGGTGCGGTTTTGATGGTGCTGAGGTCGCGCACGCCGGTCATGCCCATATAGAGTGTGCGCGGGATGGGGGTGGCTGACATGGTGATGAGATCGACTTGCTTGCTGAGCTCTTTCAAATGTTCCTTGGCTTCGACGCCGAAGCGCTGTTCTTCGTCGATAATCACGAGGCCTAGGTTATGGAATTTCACATCGTTGGAAAGAATGCGGTGGGTTCCGATCAGGATGTCGATTTCACCGGCCAAGGTTTGAAGCAGGGTTTTGCTTTGCTGGGCGCGGGTTCGGAAGCGACTGACCATCCCAATACGGACGGGGAAGGCGGCCATGCGTTCGACGAAACTTTCGTAGTGTTGCTGGGCCAGAATGGTGGTAGGGACGAGTATGGCCACTTGCTTGCCATCCATCAAAGCCTTGAACGCAGCACGCATGGCGACTTCAGTTTTTCCAAACCCAACGTCCCCGCAGAGCAAGCGATCCATGGGGCGCGTCTTTTCCATATCCCGCTTAAGTTCGGCAGAAGAGGTAATCTGATCTGCGGTTTCGGTGTAGGGAAAGGCCGCCTCGAATTCCACTTGCATGGCGGTGTCTTTTGAGAATTTAAACCCGCGTTTCGCCTGCCGCTCGGCCTGAGTTTGCAGCAGTTTGGCGGCGAGATCCTGCACGGCTTCTTGTGCGGTGGCTTTGTCGTTGCGCCACTTGCGCCCGCCGAGCGTGTGCGGCTTCGGGGTATGCTTACCCATGCCTTTGTAGCGGGTGAGCAGGTGGGCTTGAGTTACGGGAAGGTAGACCTTCTCTCCTTTGGCATATTCGACCGACAGCACTTCGTGGCTGCGGCCGCTAAAGGTGGTTTCCACGATGCCAAGGTATTTCCCGACCCCGTGTTCAATATGAACCACATAATCGCCGGGCTGGATATCGGCGGCCTCCGACACCCGTTCCTGCTTTTGGAATCGTTTGGCCGTGCGTGCATGGGCGCTGCGGTTGATGTGGTAGGCATAGAAATCGCTTTCGGTGATGATCAGAATTTTGCGTTCATGATCAACCGCACTTTCGTGAAGCACACCGTGGTGGAGCTCCAAAGATTGGAACCCTTCGAGTTCTGCGTAAAGTTCGCGGAACCGAGACAGGGTTCCCTGTGTTTCGAAAAAGAAATGAACCGTCCACGTCTTAGAGGCCTCGTCACACCGTTGCTCCACAAAGCGTCTTCGCGCCTGTTCCGCCACCTTGGGGTGGGTATCGAAGGAGACCGCCATGAGGTGGGTTTCGTAGAAATCAAAGCCGGTTTCGATTGTGATGGAGGAATCCGCTGGATGGATGATCAGTGCGTTTTCGGGAAGTAGATCGAGAAGCCGGCAGGTGTCGTTTCCGGCAAAGTCGAAGTTGAGCTGGGGAAGCTGGGTCGATTCAATCTTTTCGATGGAGCATTGGGTTTGATCATCGAAGTAGCGGATGGAGTCGATTTCGTCGCCAAAGAACTCAATCCGGACGGGGCGGGGAGAGCCCGGCGACCAGCAGTCGAGAATGCCGCCGCGTAATGCGGCCTCGCCCTGCGAATAGACCTCCACGCCAAATTCATAACCGGCCAAGACCATCCAGTCGGTCAGCTCGTCGAGTTGATGCTTCTCGCCCAGGTTAAGCTTGCGAACAGCCTGCTCGGATTTTCCGGCTCGCGGCACTTCCTGTTCCAACGCTTGTGGGCAGGTGACAAGGATGAAGGGTTGCTGATCCGAAAGTTGCCGGACTATGCGCAGGTGTTCGCCGAAGACCGCAGGGTCCTTTTCCATGGGTTTGAAGAGTTGGATTGATTTTTTAGATAAAGCCAGTGAGAGAGTTAGAATGGATTCATACAGACGTTCCATTTCGCGAACATCGGCGGCCACCCAAAGCACCGGGTGATCCATGAATTGAAAAAGTCCTAGACAGAGCAAGGCCTGCGCAGTGATGGGGGCCTCCGCCACTTGCATGTTTCCGGCTGTAACGCCTTGAAGCACCGCCCGGTTGATCCCGGGGGTGCGCTTTTTTCGCAGCTCATTTTCCATTTCAGCGATGGTAGGGAAGGAAAAGAGGGATTGGAAGGGTGGACTTTATGTTGTGGTGCGCTATTATTGCCCGATTTGTTGGACGGAAATGAAAGTGGGAATCGAATAGCGATGTTGCATCAGCTAGAAGGGGAAGTTTAATGAGTGAAGAAAAAAACCTAAACAAAATCTTGTGGCAGGATTTCAAGGCGTTGTCTCTGACCGAAAAGGGGAGTTATTTTCAGGGATCACCGGCACATACCTTGATTGCTCAACAGTTTTCGCGCGAGCAGCTTGAAGAACTCTGCGCGCTGGCAACAAAGATCCGCCGCATCGCAAAGCGCCGCGAAGGGGGGAATTTTCTACGCACACTGCTTTCTGACAAACGGGCAATGCTCTATTTTGCGCAGCCCTCTTCACGGACCTATCTTTCGCACAACGCGGCCTGCCAGATTCTTGGACTCGTTACGTTGGATGTGCGCGACAGCAAGACTTCGAGTGAGGTGAAAGGGGAGACCCCTGAAGACACCATCCGCACCTTCAGCTCGTATGTGGACATGATTATCATGCGCCATCCGGTAGGTGGTTTTTGCGAACGCGTGGCATGGATGCTTTCAAATACGAACCGCCCAATCCCCGTACTCAATGCCGGTTCGGGTGCGGATCAGCACCCGACGCAGGCGTTGCTGGACATCTATACCTTGGCGCGCAGTTTTGAAGATCTCGGCGGAATCGATGGCAAGAGCGTGGCCTTTGTGGGCGATCTGTTACGCGGGCGTACGGTACGCTCGCTGGCCTGGTTGCTGTCGCTTTATACCGATGTGAAGGTCTACTTTGTTGCGCCGAAGCAACTCCAGATTGGCGAGGATGTGTTGGAACTGCTCGATGCCGTGGGCATGGACTATGAAGCAACGCAGGATTTCACCTCGGTGATGCCGAAGGCCGACGCGCTATACATGACGCGTATTCAGGATGAATGGGATGCCGACGGGGAAAGTGCAACGATCGATACGGCAGCATTCAGTATCAATAAAGAACATTTGGATATATTGAAGGAGACCGCCGTGATCATGCATCCCTTGCCGCGCCGCAAGGAGATCAGCACAGACATCGACAACGATTCGCGAGCAATGTACTGGCGGCAGATGCGCAACGGTATGTGGGCGCGCGCCGCACTCATCCTGACTACATTTGGCCGACAGGATGAGGTGAACGAATATTATGCGGATAACAAACCGGAAGCGTGAGGAATACCATGGAACACTTGATTTCACTAAAAGAATGGAGTCCTGAAAAAATCCGGGCCGTGCTGGACTTGGCCATGGATGTGAAGATCCACCCCGAAGAATACGCTTCGGTGATGAATGCCAAGACGCTGTTGATGATCTTCGAGAAGCCTAGCCTGCGCACGCGACTTTCCTTCGAAGCCGGCATGACGCAAATGGGTGGGCACGCCATTTACTACAACACCAGCACATCGCCCATGGGCAGTGGTAAGGAAACCATCAGCGACTCGGTCAAGACGGCATCACGATTCATCGATATCATCATGGCGCGACTCTTCAAACACGAAGACCTGCTCGAAATGGCGGAGTACGCCACCGTTCCAGTGATCAATGCGCTGACCGACGACAGCCATCCTTGCCAAATCCTCGCCGACCTCCAGGCCATTGAGGAAAAGAAGGGGAGACTCGCCGGCCTCAAGCTTGCCTATCTCGGTGATGGATTCAACAACGTGACGCATTCGTTGATGTATGGCGGAACAAAAATGGGGATGCATGTGAGTGTCGGCTCTCCGGCAGGCAAGGACTACTCCCCCCGCACCGATGTCGTCGCCGACTGCAAACAGTTTTCTAAAGAATCGGGGGGTTCGATTTTCGTGACGGACAACGCAATCGAAGCCATTAAGGAGGCCGATGTCGTGTATACCGATTCATGGATGAGCTACCATATCCCAAAGGATCAGGAAGCTGCGCGGATCGCCAAATTCATGCCGTACCAAGTAAATGCCGAGCTCATGGCACACGCCAAGCCCGACTCCATCTTCATGAACTGCCTGCCTGCCAACCGGGGGTGCGAGCAAACAGCCGATGTGATCGACGGCCCGCAATCCATCGTCTTCGACGAAGCGGAAAACCGTCTCCACGCCCAGAAAGCAGTTATCCTGACCTTGTGTGGATCTGTTTAGAATTGCATGCGCATACTGATTGTCAAAACCAGCTCGCTGGGTGATCTCTTCCACGCACTGCCGACCGTGCACTTGCTGAAAGAGGCCTATGGCGCTGAAATCGATTGGGTGGTGAACTCGGAATACACCGGTCTGGTGGAATGTTTTTCTGATGTCCAGACGGTGATTCCTTTTCCTCGACGCGGGTGGGCTCAAAACTTTGGATCCTTTCGTAAAAAGCTGCGGATGAAAACCTATGACCTTGTGATCGATCTGCAAGGCCTCATGAAAAGTGCGCTGATTTGCCGAATGGCGAAACGCAATTCAGGTGCGAAACTTCTCGGCCCATCTTTTCAGCGGGAAGGTGCCCGGTTTCTCTATACAGCAGTGGTTGGAAAGAAAGACAAAAGCCGCCACGCGGTCGATGAAAACCTCGATGTTCTCCAGTGGTTGGAGCAACCGCGCGGCCCCATTGAGTTTCCTCTTCTTTTTCCTGAAACAACGTTTCAATGTATGGAGCAGCACCCTGTTGTCGTATTCGCTCCCAGCTCACGGCACGAGGCCAAGAACTGGCCGGCCAACCGATTTATTGAACTGGGTGTGAAACTCGAAACCCAGATTATATTGGTGGGAGCACCGGAGGATTCGGAAACCTGCGGCTTGATCGAAAATGCATTGCCTGAAGGTGTGGTCACGAACCTCTGCGGGAAGACTTCGTTGCTTGAACTGGGCGGAATCCTCCAGGCTGCCGACTTGGTCGTTACGGTTGATTCGGGCCCCATGCACATGGCATCGGCTACGGGCTCGCCCTGTCTGGCTATCTTTGGTCCAACCGATCCTACGCGCGTTGGACCCTATGGAAAACAACACCGCGTTTTGCGTGGCTCGAACGTTTCCTCCTATTCAAAGAACGACCTGCAGAGCATTCGGCAGGTGGATGTTGCCGAGGTGGTGACTTCCGCCAAGGAGATGTTGCCGTCATGAAATTCGAGGACGTTGATGCCTTTGTTTTCGATCTGGATGGAACCCTGATTGATTCCGGAAAATATCATGCGCAGGCGTTCGCCGATGTGGTGTTGGATCAAAGCGGCTACCGGCTTACCCCAGAGGAACATCTCGAGGTTTTTGCAAGCCACAGTCTTAGTTTTTGCCCCATCCTGAACGAGCGCTACGACTTGTCGCTGGATCCCTCCACCATACTGGCCGCAAAACAAAAACGGGTGAAGGCCATTTTCAAGACCGAACTCTTCCCCGGTGCTCGCGAGTTTCTGGATCGATGGCGTGGGAAACTTCCTTTTGGACTCGCAACCAACTCGCCGAGGAAGTTTGTGGATCCCGCATTGGCGGATGCCGGGATTTCCAGCCACTTCGATGCAATCACGACGGCCGACGATGTGATACGCCGCAAACCGGATCCCGAAATCTTCGAAGTCACGTTCAGGAACCTTGGTGTTTCCCCATCGAAAACGGTGATATTTGAGGATCAGTTGCTCGGCATTGAAGCGGGGCTTGCGGCCGGGGCATATGTTGTGGCGATCGACAATGGGCAATCGGTAAAATTTCCACCGCCGGTTCCTGTAATGAAATGGAAGGATCTATTAAACCTATGAAGAGTCAACTCATCATCTTTGATCTCGATGGAACCCTGATTGATTCTCGCGGCGACCTTGCCGCAGGAATTAACCATATGCGTTCCCGCTTTGCCCTCGATCCGCTGTCGGTAACGACCATTAGCGGCTACATCGGAAATGGGGTGCGAAAGTTGGTCGAGCGCTCCCTGCAAGGTGCCGATGTGGATATCGAGGAAGCGCTTAAAATCAATACTGAATATTACTTCTCGCACCTCACCATACACACCACGCTTTATCCCGGCGTGGAGGAGGGGCTTTACCGCTTGGCGAAGGCGGGTCACAAACTCGCGGTTCTCACCAATAAACCCGGCGATCCCAGTCGAGCCATTCTGCACCACTACGGCCTCGATCATTTATTTTCCACCATCCTCGGCGGAGGGGATACCGCCCGCCTGAAGCCGGAACCGGATGGAATCTTGAAATGCATGGAAATCACGGGATCCAATCCTTCACTAACGTGGATGATTGGCGACCATTACACCGACCTGTCCGCGGCAAAAAATGCAGGGGTTAAATGCGCTCTTGCCCAATATGGGTTTGGTGACGAGCAGGGCTTCAAACCCGAGGCATATTTTGCTTCGTTTTCCGAACTTGTTGAGTACTTTGTCTGAGCGATGAAAACATACCTTTCAGAAATATTCAGTTCCGTTCAGGGTGAGGGCCCCCATGTGGGCGAGCGCCACCTGTTTGTTCGTTTCTGCGGATGCCATCGAGCCTGCCGGTTTTGCGACACGGTCGGGGAGCGAACCAATACCGTTTTGATCGAAAAAGTTCCGGGTTCCGGGCAATTCGAACAGGTTCCCAATCCGCTTTCCGTTGAACAGTTGATGGGAATTATCCGCGAACTCAACGAAAAAAAAACCAATCGCCGTATTTCCCTCACCGGGGGCGCACCTCTCCTGCAGGCCCAATATTTGCAAAAACTCCTTCCACCACTCTGCGGCGACGGGCACAGCATCTATCTTGAAACAGCGGGCGATATGCCGATGCAGCTAAAGTCCATCATCGAGTGGATCGATATCGTTGCGATGGATGTAAAGCTCTCCAGCGTTACGAAAGAAAAGAATACCTTTCCGGCCCACTGGCAGTTCCTGAAAACCTGCCGGGATTGGGATGTTGATGTCTTTACCAAACTGGTTCTTTCGGCCGAAACGGACGAGGCTGAATTGATACAGGCGGTGGAGGGGATCAAGAAAGCGGGCGGAGAAGACACCTTGATCGTCATTCAACCCATGACCAAGGCGGTCAAAACGAAGGCCGTACCCGCCGGCGAACAACTGCTGCGCTGGCAGGAAATGGCAGGACGCCTTATGCCCAACGTTCGCATTATTCCTCAGACCCACAAGATGCTGGAAATGCTCTAATGACCACTGCAAAGAAAAAAGCCGTTGTTTTGTTGAGCGGGGGGCTCGACTCCGCCACCGTGATGGCACAGGCGCTGGATGAAGGATATGAGGTTTACGCCGTTTCTTTCCGCTATGGACAGCGCCACGCCATCGAATTAGATTGCGCGGTTGAACAAGCATTGAAAGGGGCCAAAGAACACAAAATCGTTGAGATTGATTTAAGTTCATTCGGCGGCTCTGCCCTCACCACCCCGATCGAGATCCCCAAACATGAGCATATCGACGAGCTGACCGAGGAGATCCCCATCACCTATGTTCCCGCGCGCAACACCGTATTCCTTTCCTATGCGTTGGCTTGGGCGGAAGTGCTTGAGGCCTTTGATGTTTTTATCGGGGTCAACGCCTTGGACTACAGTGGCTATCCCGATTGCCGCCCCGAATTCATCACCGCCTTTGAAGCGATGGCCAACCTCGCGACCGTGGCGGGGGTGCAGGGGAATAAGCTATCCATTCACGCACCCTTAATTAATCTAACCAAAGCCGAAATCATCCAGCGCGGACTTGCTCTTGGAGTTGACTACGCGAAAACCACCAGTTGCTACGATCCCGCTCCCGACGGCCGCTCCTGCGGTCACTGCGATTCGTGTTTGTTGAGATTAAAAGGATTCAAGGATGCTGGCGTACAAGACCCCAGAGCCTACACCGAGGATTAAACCATGCCCAAAATGAGAATTTCCAAAGAATTTAAATTTGATTCCGCCCACTGGCTTCCCCATGTGGAACCCGACCATAAATGCGCGCGGATGCATGGGCATACCTATATCGTTGAAATTCATATCGAGGATGAACTTGATCCCAAATTCGGTTGGGTGCTGGACTTCAACGACCTTCGCCAACACGTTGAACCTTTGATCAACCAGCTTGACCACCGGGTCCTGAACGAGATTCCCGGGTTGGAAAATCCCACCGCGGAATATTTGGCGCTTTGGTTGTGGAACAAGATCAAGCCGACGATCCCTGCCCTTGCGCAAGTGATCGTAAAAGAAAACCCCAGCAACGTCTGCATCTATTCGGGCGAATGACCGCAGACAAGAACGAAAGCAACGACCGACGACTAAACGTCGTCCGAATCAATCCGCACGCTCGACGTAATTCCGCCGCGCGCGGTGAAATCGCCGTTTACCACGAGCCGCCGCGGTTTCAGTGTTTCGGATAGATCGGAGTAGATCCGATTCACGATTTCCTCGTAGAACGTGCCGGTCTGGCGGAACGAGAACAGATAGAGCTTGAACGACTTGCTTTCCACACACAGTTCGCCGGGAATATATTCAATTTTGATGGCCGCGAAATCAGGCTGTCCGGTGATCGGGCAGAGCGAGGTAAACTCTGATGTCTCGAACGTAATCCAATAGTTGCGTTGCTGGTTGGCATTCTCGAAAGTTTCCAGTCTTGCTTCGTCCGGCGAGGTGGGATAACGCGTTTCACCTTTTTTCAGCAACGTGAGTCCGGTCAGTTTTTTTTCATCCGTCATAAATGATTCCAAGGGTTGGAAGTTCGAGCCCATACTATCCAGACCGAATAAATGGGCAAGCCCGATATTCAAACGATACGTTCCAGCAGTTCATAATTTGCGCACGTTGCATTATTGACCCCATCGGTCTGTTTCGGTCTACTTGCGGGGATTTTAGAAAGGAAGATATGAATTTTGGAGAACCCAGAGATATAGGCAACATGCGTGGAATTACCCCGGCGGTAAAATACCTGCTTATCATCAACATTGCCATCTACCTCATCGATGGGTGGTTTGGTGAAGTCATACGACCGTTTCTCAACGGACAAACTTTACGGGATGTCTTTGCGTTGCAAGCCGATTGGATGGACCGGTTGAGTTTTGGACAATTGTTCACATACATGTTCGTTCATTCTCCCAAAATATCCCACATCCTGATGAACATGCTCAGCCTGTTTTTCATCGGCCCCACCGTGGAGCGAACGCTTGGGTCCTACCGCTTCTTCATTCTGTACTACCTCAGTGGGATTCTCGGAGGACTTGGCTGGTCGCTGCTGGCGCAGGACGGCCAATCTTGTGTTGGAGCATCCGGCGCGGTCATGGGAATCCTCGGTGCATTTGCAGCTCTCTACCCCAATGCAAAAGTGGTATTGCTGTTTTTTCCTTTCTTTCCCATTAAGGTTTGGAAGCTGGTGTTGGCCTTTGCCCTGTTCGAGTTCTTTCAAACCTTTATACATCCTGTTTTCGGAGGGATCGCAAGCGCGGCGCACCTCATGGGCGGCATCGCCGGGTTTGCCTATGCCTTTTCACTCAAGCATCCGCATGTTATTCAAAAGCTGAAGAACAAACTTCTAACCCGTGGAACGTCTAATCCCAAAGCCTCTCGTTCGACCGCAAAGAATGAAACGCTCTCGAAAGACGAGATCGACCACATCCTCGACAAAATCGGTAAGCAAGGCATGGGTGCGCTCACCCCCCGCGAACGCGACCTGCTGAAAAAAGCCACGCGATGATGCCCGCCTACGAAGAAGAGTCCTTCAACGCCTTGATCTGGTCGCGGAGGACGGCGGCGCGTTCGAATTCGAGGTCGGTGGCGGCAATGAGCATTTCGGTTTCGAGC
>JAOZKS010000262.1 GCA_029935255.1 Pontiella sp. | reverse complement strand
GATGCCATGAAATGGCTTCAAGGCGCTTTTACCCAGCGAATGAACGCGATGCATCAGACCTGGGGGCATCTGTTCCAGGGACGCTACAAGGCGAAGATCATCGCGACGGATGAGCCGGAGCATTTTCGAAGGGTATCCGATTACATCCATTTAAATCCGGCCGCAGCGGGGCTGGTCGGCACAAGTTCTGAAAAGCCCTTTGGGGGTTATGCGTGGAGCAGTTATCCCTTCTATGTAAATGCACCCTCTCAGCGCCCGGATTGGCTTGCGGTGGATTGGGTGCTGCAACACCATCAGTTGACCGACACCATACAAGGGCGCAGACGATACCGGGAAATGATGGATATCCGTGCGCGCGAGGCGTCCGGAGACCCGGATGCGTTTTTTGACTTAGAAGAAAACAAAGGGATGGAACGCGGCTGGGTGCATGGATCAAAAGCTTTCCGCCAAGAGATGCTTGAAAGGCTGGAGCGAGGCGAATCGTCCGGTCAAAAACCGGTTTACGATGCGCTCCAAAAACGGGATTTAACGGAGAAGGCCGTGCTGAAGGACATCGAAAAAGGATGCCGCTTTTTGGAAATGAAGCGTTCTGAATTAGCCTTGATGCGGAAAGGTGATGTGGTGAAGGTGATGCTGGCGGCTTACATCAAAGCAAATTATACCCTGAGCAACCGACGGATTAGTGAATTGTTGAGCATGGGGCATCCGACGTATATCAGTCGTTGCCGATCGCTTATTGCGGGAGATAAAGATCAGAAAAAGAGGTATGAGCAATTATGTCGTCATCTCAATATGTCGCAAACAACAAGATTCTTTGGCTGACCCCTTTTCCTTTTCTGACCCCTTTTCTTTTCCTTTTCATGTCTACTAGAAGAATAGTCCTTTTATTCGTGTGCATTGCTATGGGCGTGATCGCGTGTGCCATGGAGGACGTCAAGTTCGTGGCGGGCGAAAGTTATTACATTGAGAATGAGTTCAATGGTAATTGTCTTTTCATTAATGCAAAGGGAATCGGTAGATACCCAAATGTTAAGGATAAGGTCTTTGGTTTTTCTTCCCCACATAATTTCTCCAATAAAGGGATGTATTGGAAGCTGATTGAAGTGCGCCCGGGAATCTTTCAGATCTACTGCGACTGGACTCCTGCGACGGGCGTATATGATTGGGGATATATTAATGCCGTCGCTAAAGGTGACCAGAGAAAGATCGAAGAACTCAAAGCATTGAGTGATCGCAGGCTTATTGATGAGCCGCATTATCTGGAAAGTTCTTCTAAACGGGGAAAGGCGTGTGGCTACAGCACGGATGAGGATAATCCCTTAACCCATTGGCGGATACAACGTGTTATCCTCCCAGAGGGGAGGGATGTTGGCTACGTCACCATCCGGAGTGTGAAAACCGGCAAATACCTTGGTATGGAAGTTGATTTTGACGAGCCGTCATTAAGACACTTGAAGAACGCGAAGCTGTGCCTTTCCGGTTTGGCTCCCAAGAACCGAACGCAGTATTGGGCGATTGAGCCATTGGATCTGCTACCAAGAGAGGTGCTCGCAGTTCCACAATCCGGTTGGAACCCAAAGGCTCTCAATAAATGCGCTGTGCTTAGCAGTTTTGAGAATCTTGGTGATACGGTTGACTTCACCATTTCCGGCTCGCCCGTGAAGTTAAAGGGAATCGCAATATACTGGGGTGAATCCTGGAATAATCTGCACTATTACGTGATGAATCTTAATTTTCCGGAATTGCAGAAGACGGGAACCTATACGCTTGAATCGAATGGTAGGACAGCAGTGGTACGGATTGCCAACGACGCGTACATCAGACCCTATCGCCAGCAGGGCCGTGATCGATTCAAAGTGGCCGATATGTTCGACGACAATTGGGGGTTTATCGGCCACTGGGGCCATCTGGGTTATTGGTATCGCAAAGGTGTCGAGTCCATGAAGACCGATGTTCGGATTTGGAACGACCTTACGGGGCAGGGCAAAGGTACATTTGATCCTCCAATTCCGGTTACGGCCAAAGAAGCCAGAAATGCCTACATCGGCGGCTGGGATATGACCGATATCCATGCCCATTCATTTATTCAGGACGGGTACGTGCTTCAATCTCTTGTAGGACTTTATAATGCGGTGGATGACTCGACATCACGCAAAGAGATTGTCGACGAGATCATCTATGGTGTTAACGGCCTTCTCCTGAATCAGGAAAAAAACGGTTCATGGCGGAATCGCGTTAACAATTGGACCTACTGGACTGGTACGGTTGCGGCCCTAGGGTCGGGGTTGGCAAGTTCCTATCCCGTCATTAAGAAGCATGCGCCGGATCGCGCCAAAAAATTGGAAGCTGCAATTGGTAAAGCCTGGCGCTATGTGTATGAACATCGTAACGATCGCACCACATGGGCCTTGCCCGGGGAGGGGATCCTTCCCAGTGGCGATATACTGCCCCATATACAGGGCCATCGACACGGTTGGCACGAGGCCTACTTCAGCTTTGTCGTGGAAATGGCGCATCTGACCGATGATGAGAGGTTTAAGAATGAGGCCAATGATATCATCAGTCGTGGCGAGATTAACAAAAAAGCTTCCTTGCAGAGCGTTTCCGGGCCAAAATTCCCCGGCGAATACGACCGTAGGGGCGGGAATGTTGCGGGGAGCCTGATCCGTTACTTTGAGATCGCTCCTGATGAACTGAAAGGCAAGATAAAAGAGATGTTGCGGCAGCATTACATGGCGGCCATTGTCTGTCCTCCGAAGGATATTGATGGCGCATTTGCCATGGATGAAAGCCTGAGTCAATGGGCCATGCCCCAAAAGATGCTCGTCTCGGTTCAACTCTACGAACTCTTTGGCGATGAATTTGCCAGAGGTATCCAGTTGGCTCAGCGGCGGATGGATTGGTGGTATGGCGCCAACCCGTTCAGTACGTCCTTGATCCTCGGAGTGGGCGATCGTTCTTCCGTTGATGGATGGAGTGGCTATCACGCATTGGGCCGTCATGTTGGGCTTGGCGGAAACAGGAACACGAAAAAGATGGTTGCTAGTCTTGGGAGTTATGGAAATAAGGAAACAACTCCAGGAGGCGCGGTGATTTTTTGGTGGGCGGTGGCTTTATTGCAGAAGATCAGCGACCGTGATGTGCAGCATGTCAGCGCGTTTGCAGACAAGGATAATACAGGCGTGCGTTGTGCATTGACCGAAGGGCGGTATGATATAAAACAACTAATCGCTAACGGCATGAGTCCCCGCGATATTGAATCACTCCAAGTGCCAGAGGGTCTGGAGGTCACGCTCTATTCCAAGGAACAGTTTTCCGGTGACAAACTGGAGATTACAGCAGGCACCAACGACTTGGCAGCTAGCGGTTGGGCTAACCGAACCGTCTCGCTTACGGTCAAGGATCCAACGATATCCGGAGTCAAATTTGGTCTCACCCTTCCTGATAATTTGTTCAGGTACCTAGCCAAGGTTTCTCAAAGTTCCACCGCTGAGGATCGTATGGCAGAGCGCGCTCTGGATGGTAACGGCAACAACTTCTCCATGACCAAGAAGAATGTCGAAAACTGGTGGCGGATGGAACTCAAGGAAGACTGCGTTATTTACAGAATTACAGTCCAGAATACGATGTACCGGCGCTACGCCATTCTGCTCAAAGGCGCGTCTGTGCAGATCCTCGATGCGGACGGTAATGTCAAGTGGAGCGAAGTCATAAAAGAAACAGACAAGAGCGAGAAGAATGTCTATTCCGTGCCAAATGTACGAGGCCGCATGATCAAGGTATCCAGCCCGAACGGACATGTTGTTCTCGGAGAGGTGATCGCCCAGGGGTGTCCGGCAAAGTGAGTGGAGGAGCGTTGCAATGCAACCCTGGTCGGTCCGGCTGGATGGCAATGTGAAAAGCGAAAGTTTGTTTCGCACCTCTAGGGATGCCGAAAGCCAAGCCCAAGAAAAAAAGGTGTCAGTGGAAAGGTGGTGTGGTGAAGGTGATGCTGGCAGCTTACATCAAAGCAAATTATACCCTGAGCAACCGACGGATTAGTGAATTGTTGA
>JAOZKS010000261.1 GCA_029935255.1 Pontiella sp. | reverse complement strand
ATATAGCGGGTTTCCCGACGTTATGACTAATAAAATTAAATTCCGATTGCGGCGGATGGGGTGTTTGTCTAAAGTCCGCGAATTATGAAGAAAACACCCCTTCATCAATATCATATCGAGCTCGGCGCCCGCATGGGCGAATTCGGCGGATGGGACATGCCCATTCAGTATGCAGGCATCCTTCAGGAACACCAGCATACCCGCACAAAGGCATCGATTTTTGATATTTGCCACATGGGCGAATTCGAGCTGTCCGGCCCGAATGTACTGCAGGACCTCGAGGACTTGCTCACCTGCAATATTGCCTCGCTGGATATCGGTCAAGTGCGCTATGGATTCATGCTCAACAACGAAGGCGGAACCATCGACGACCTCACCTGCTATCGGCTCGACACCAACCGCTACATGCTTGTCGTTAATGCCGGAACACTCGAAAAGGACGCAGAATGGATCAAAAGCCAGATTTCGCCTGACACCATGTTTGCGGACCGTTCCGATGAAACCGCCAAACTGGATGTGCAAGGCCCCAAATCACGTGAAGTGATCGAGCAGGTTTTTGACTGCAAACTTCCAGACCTAGGGTTTTTCCGTGCCGAAGAAATAGAACTGGACGGTATTACCTGTTTATTGAGCCGCACGGGCTACACCGGTGAATGGGGTTACGAAATCTATCTGGCCAACGAATTTGCTACCCCGTTTAAGAAGAAACTTCTTGAACATGAGCAGCTCGAACCGGGAGGCCTTGGCGCGCGCGATACGCTACGTCTTGAGATGGGCTATCCGCTCTACGGCCATGAACTTTGTGATACCCGCACCCCCGCGGCCACAACCCGCGGCATGTTTATCAGCAAGACGAAAGAGTTCACCGGCCATGCCGCAGTACAGGCCGATCTCGACACCCCGAAGCAAGTGCTGGTGGCCCTGCGGTTTGATTCGAAACGTGCAGCACGCAGTCACGACAAGGTGTTCCTCAACGATGTCGAGATTGGCGAAGTCACCAGCGGATCTCTCGCTCCAAGTCTGGGTGTGGCTATCGCCACCGCTTTTGTCGATACCCGGTTTTCAGAAGAAGGCCAAACGTTGCAGGTTGAGATCCGTGGCAAGCCATTCCCTGCCAAAGTCGTCACCCTTCCTTTCTACAAAGACGGGACCGCGAGAGGATAGTAAATCGCAAATCAACACAGTGTTTGATATATACAATACGTAAAGGATCGATATGAAAAAGACTCCGTTTTGCGCAACGAGCGAGCAGGATCAGGAGGCGATGTTCCAGACCTTGGGAATATCCAATTTCGACGACCTTTTCGCCGGAATTCCCGATGATCTCCGCTCCGAAACCATGGACGTTCCCGAAGGGCTCTCCGAAATGGAGATGATGCAGTTTGTTCGTAAAATTGCATCGAAAAACTCCACCGACCTCGTGAACTTCTGCGGTGCCGGATTCTATGACCACTACATTCCGGCGGCGGTCGATGCCCTCTCCAGTCGGGGTGAATTCTATACCGCCTATACGCCGTATCAACCGGAGGCATCGCAAGGCACTTTGCAGGCCGCGTTTGAATACCAGACCGCCATCTGCCGTCTCACCGATATGGATGTGGCCAACGCCTCGCTCTTCGATGGTGGAACTGCGCTCTTCGAGGCGATCATGATGGCGCTGCGGCAGACCCGCCGCAATAAGGTTCTGGTTGACGAAGGGGTCAGCCCGATCTATCGCGCAATGCTTCGTTGCTACACACAAAACCTTTCCGTCGATTACCAGGAGGTTCCGCTTTCCAAAAACGGAGTCGCCGATCGTAGCGCCTATGCCGCCGTCCTCGACGACACCGTGGGTGCGGTCGTTCTGCAAAACCCAAACTTTTTCGGCTGCCTCGACAGTCTAACCGAACTGATCGACAGCACTCATGCCGTCAAGGCGTTGGCCATCATGTCGGTATATCCCACCGCGCTCTCGCACATTGAAACGCCCGGTGCCATGGGTGCGGATATCGTCACCGGAGAAGGGCAGGGTCTCGGCCTTCCGCTTAACTTTGGCGGGCCGTATCTCGGTTTTATGGCTGTCCGAAAAAAACTGGTTCGCAAGATGCCCGGTCGCATCGTTGGCGAAACCGAAGATGCCCAGGGGCGGCGCGGCTATGTACTAACCTTGCAGGCCCGCGAGCAACACATCCGGCGCGAAAAAGCCACCTCGAATATTTGCAGCAACGTGCAACTCTGCGCCCTGCGTGCCATCATTTACCTTTCGCTCGTCGGCAAGGAGGGCTTCGCCAATCTAGGCCTCCAGTGCATGGACCGTGCAAGCTATGCTTGGGAAAAGCTCATCGCAATCGACGGTGTCGAGCCGGCATTCAATCGATCCTTCTTCAATGAATTTGCGGTGCGGCTGCCGAAGAACGCCTCAGTGGTCGTTAGCAACCTGGTCGAGCAAGGCATTGCCGCCGGATTCCCCGTCGGTCGCTATTATGAAGGAATGGAAAACATCCTTCTGCTCGCCTTTACCGAAAAACGGACGAAGGAAGAGATCGATATCCTGGCAGCGAAGTTGGAGAGCGCGCTACGTATGGCATAGAACGTTTGTTTTCTAGAATCTGAAATACAAATACGGAAACCATCTTATGAAACTAATCTACGAAAAATCATCACCCGGTCGGTCCGGGGTTCAAACTTCCTCGGTCAAGATTTCATCGGAAAAACAGATACCGTCCAAATATTTGCGGAGCACACCCGCCGAACTTCCGGAGGTTTCGGAGGCGGAAGTGGTGCGGCATTTCACGGCGCTCTCGCGTTTGAATTTTTCGATCGATACCCATTTTTACCCGCTGGGCTCCTGCACCATGAAGTACAATCCAAAGGCGTGCGAGGCGGCGGCCAACCTGCCGGAGTTGACGGGCGTTCATCCCTTGTGGCCCCAGCTGCATGGTGGCGGACTCTTGACGCAGGGGTCGCTCGGATTGCTCTATAACATGGAGCGCCTGCTTTCTGAAATTACAGGGCTGGATGAATTTACCCTCCAGCCGATGGCCGGGGCGCACGGTGAATTGACCGGCGTGATGATGATGGCGGCCTACCACAAGGATCGTGGAAACGAGAAGGACCACATTATTATTCCCGACTCTGCGCACGGCACCAATCCGGCCAGCGCACAGTTAGCGGGTTACGAGGTGGTGACCATTCCCTCGGATGACAAGGGCATGATGGATTTCGATCTGTTCAAGGCGGCACTTAACGATAAAACGGCAGGTGTGATGCTGACCTGCCCGAACACGCTGGGCGTGTTCAACACGCGCATCAAGGAAATCTGCGATGCGGTCCATGAAGTGGATGGACTGATGTACTACGACGGGGCCAACTTCAACGCCATTATGGGGCGCTATAAGCCGGGCGACATGGGCTTTGATGTTTGCCATCTTAACCTGCACAAGTCCTTTTCCACGCCGCACGGTGGTGGAGGCCCCGCATCCGGTCCGGTTGGGGTCGCGGACAAATTGCGGCCTTATCTTCCGATTTCGCGTATTCGGAAGACGGAAGACGGAATCTATACGTTGAGCTATAACGAGCCAAAGAGCATCGGCTACATTTCTCCGTTCTATGGAAACTTCGGTATTATTGCGCGCGCGTATATCTATCTCTTAATGCTGGGTCGCGAGGGCATGCTGGGAACCAGCAACCGTGCGGTGCTCAATGCCAACTATCTTCAGGAAAAACTGCGCCCACTCTTTGGGGTGGAAGATCAAGGGCGCTGCATGCATGAATTTGTCTTTTCAGGCCAGTTCCTGACGCAATATGGTGTTCACACCATTGATCTTGCCAAAGGCATGATTGATCGGGGGATTCATCCGCCTACGGTCTATTTCCCGCTCAGTGTGCCGGAGGCCATCATGATTGAACCGACCGAAAGTGAGGACCGCGATGTGCTCGACAATTTCGTGAGCGTGATGGAGGAGTTGGTTGAACTTGCCAAGACGGATCCTGATCAGTTGCTTAAAGCACCGATCACCACGCCAGTCGGTAGGCTCGATGAAGTTAAAGCCGCTCGGGATATGAGTTTAAGTT
>JAOZKS010000260.1 GCA_029935255.1 Pontiella sp. | reverse complement strand
AGGCGGTGGCGGTGTGGATGCTGCCATCCATCGCGCAGCGGGGCGACGGCTGTACGATCATTGCAAAACCCTCGGCGGATGTAACACCGGCGAGGCCAAGATAACACCCGGCTACAACCTGCCCGCACGGTATGTCATACACACCGTTGGTCCCGTGTGGCACGGCGGGAATGACAATGAGGACAGGCTACTCGCCAACTGCTACCGCAACAGCTTTCGACTGGCCAGGGAACACAACCTAAAAACCATCGCCTTCCCCTGCATCAGCACCGGAGCCTACGGCTTCCCCTTCGAACGCGCCACCTGTATTGCTCTGATCGAAATATTCCAAGGTCTGGAACTCGCCCCTTCGATCCAAAAGGTGTACTGCGCATGTTTTTCCGCGATTGATTTTCGGCACTATAAGCAGATGTATAGAGATGCAAAATAACTAACGAGGATAACCAAAATGAATATGTACCGACATTTCACAGTAAATGAGGAGCAACTAAGCCCCATGCCATTTCGGCGCGAGGTATCTCTACAACCCTACCTAATAGAACATCCAGGGATATTGGGGTTAGATAACGAAACTTTTTCAAGTTCTGACGTTGAGATTATTGAAGAGGAATTATCGCTGGTGGGTGGTCGAAAAAGCAAAGATACCGATGGGCGAATCGATATTTTGGCAATGTACTCTGGTGAGTTTGTAGGAGTAGTCGAATTAAAGCATGGGCAACTAGAGGAGGATCACCTTTCTCAATTAGAGGATTATCTAAAAGAAAAAGATCCGATATTAGAAAAACACTGCAAAGAACTATTGGGTTCTGAACTGATAGATAAACCGAAATTTATTGGCGTTCTTGCTGGTGCGTCGATTAACATGGAATTGGCTAAAAAAATATCAGATGGGTATACAACACAGCAGGGAATCCCTGTGGCTGCCCTCACCATTCAGCGCTTTAGAAGTGAAACCGGAGGAGTGTACGTACAACAGACATCTTTTTCAAAGATAAGCGCACAACTAAAGACAGAACCAAGTATCTCTTTGCTGGGAAATCGTTGACCAAAGGTCGTTTGGTTTTAGAGGTGGTAAAGCATTACGTGGGAAATCACCCGGGAATTAGTGCTTCCGAACTAAGAGCTATATTTCCAAATAAAATCCAAGGAATGGGTGTATTCACCACAGAAGAAGATGCCAGAGAAATAATCTCAAAACCATCGCCTTCCCATGCATCAGCACCGGAGTGTATGCCTTTCCCTTCGAACGAGCCACTCGCATTGCCCTCTGTGGAATTGTCCAAGGACTGGAACTTGCTCCCTCGATCGAAAGGGTATGCTGTGTTTGCTTTTCCGATGGTGATCTTCAGGTCTATCGGCGGATCGCAACGGAGGAGGGTTGTAGACGATAGATTGCTTTTGTTCGGCACAATGACCTATTTCGTTGCTGTCGGCTTTTAATGCGAACAAATCAAATACACGTATGACTGGCATATTAATTGCGTATATAATGGGTTCTTGCGCGGATGCTAAAGATCAATGGCAACAGGAAAGGAGAATGGAATGCCAAATCAACAAGGTAGAAAATCGGATACAGAAAGAATCATCAAAGCTCTAGCTGGATCCGAACGCGGATTGACTAATTCGTATTTAAAGAGTGAGCTAAATCTATCAGATGAGAGATATTTCAGTATCCGTGAAGAGTTACTTTGCGATGGGGATATTGAAAAATATCGGTGTCGTGGTGGGGGCATACACCTTACTGGGCCAGGTGAAAAAAAAGCCCACAAGTACAAGAAGGTTGTTTCCAAAGTGCCTGATGAAAAGGCTCTGTATAGCCCTTTATGCGAATTGCTACACAAAAATATTAAGGAAGATGATCTTACCGGTATCGTGATCGACACCTCCTCATTGTGCAAAAAAGGGAAGTGGCAAAACCCTGATGTCCTGCAAGTAATTAAGGATCGATATGAATATCTTGCCAAGGAGGAGATCGTTCTCACCTCATTTGAGGTTAAGCAGTGGGGTGGTTGGGATACAAGAGTCGTTTTCGAGGCCGCTTCGCACCGCCGCTTCGTACACAAATCTGTTGTAGTTTTAGAGTGGAGTGCTGGTGTAGACTTTTCCATGAGTGATACAACATATAAAATGGATGAGATCGCTCGCGAGTGTAGACGATTTGGAGTCGGCTTAAGTACACTACATCCTTGGTACTCGAGTTGGCGCTTGCACATGCGTATTGAGCCCGAACCACATGAACCAAGCAATTCCGATGTTGAGGAGGGGTTGGAATATGTGTTTTCCAGAAATGAAAAAGCAAAGACGTCATTCATGAAAACTTGTCGGGAGGAAAATTAGAGTGCTGAGATCATCAAAGAAATAGATCTTATTACAGGAGTAAGAAATACTTCCGGAATGCCGCCAAAGATGTACAAAGCGCGAAGGAGCTTGCGAAAAGATTGACGGGGAAATCTGGGGAAATTTTAACTAATGAATAAAAAGAAATCTAAAGGAGAATCGAATGGAAAAGCAACAAAGCAGGGTCGGGGATCTAGATAATGGTGAAATGAAGCAGATAGAGGATATTATATCTGATCTAAAGAAATCACCAGTTTTCAATATGTCGCTTGCATCAAAGGAGTTATTCCATAGCAATTTTATCGCATGGATATTGGAAGTGGATGGTGTTGACTCGACCCCCCTTTTGAAGTTGTTCTTCAAGGACAATTCGATAGTGAAATCGGATTTCAAAAAGGTTGATCGAGAGATTTCCAACTTTGATATTCGGATCTGGTTAAAAGATGGTCGTAGCGTTGTTGTTGAAAACAAGGTTAAAAGTCTTCCCTACAAAGAACAGCTTGAGAAATATAGCGCAGTATTGAATAAGGACAAAAAATCAGATCCAACCAAAACTACTTGTGTTCTGCTTTCTCTAACGATGCCAGATTTCTTTTCTAACGAGGGTACATATGAAACAGGATCGAACTATAATTGGCGACTTGTTAACTATAGTACATTGAAAAAGGCTCTTGGGGATCTAAAGTCAACTTATCCCTACTCATTAGCGCTAATCGACGATTATACTGGATTTATAGACAATCTTTGTCGGCTTTATGGTGAGTGCATAAAATCTTTTGATGATGAAGTTGCATCGCTAGATTCCACTTTATACGAACAACTAAAAGAGATCCGACTCCATGATGTTTACGGGAAATGGCATGTGGCATCTCTGAAAAAATGTTTGGAGACGAAATATAAAACGAAGTTAAGAGGGGTCACACTAACGACTGATTATGGTAGCGGAGGGGGTATTTTAAATATCGATCCAAAAAACGTTTCTGGCACAAAAAAGTGGAAAAAGATCCAAATTCAATCGGGACAACTTCGTCAAGTGCTACAATATAAAGCTAAAGGGAATAGCAAAATATTCAAAGAGGCTCACGATTTGATGAAAAATGAGGAGTGGTTTTTTATTCCAAAAAAGGGATGGCACGGGACCAAGTGTAATGACGAAGAACCACGGAATGATTATGGATTCTGCAAATACGGTAAGGGTGATAAAGCATACTTTTCCTATCGGTATGAAACCGAATGGGATATCGCTCGGATAATTGAACTGGCCAAAGATGTAAAAATCATTAAGGAGTAGCATGCCTAAAACCCGCTACCTAACCAAATCCCGTTTTAAGCTGGCGACGGAGTGCCCGACAAAGCTGTTTTATACGGGGAAGTCTGAATATCCCGACTCCTCCTCCGGGGATTCGTTTTTGGCGGCATTGGCAGAAGGCGGCTTTCAGGTAGGTGAGCTGGCGAAGGCGTATCATCCGGGCGGACATGACATTGAAGCGTTGGATTATGATTCGGCAATCGATCAAACCAACGCCTTGCTGGAGCAGGAAGACGTCACAATCTTTGAAGCTGCGATCCGCCACAAAACCCTTTTTATCCGTATCGATGTATTACGCAAACAGGGCAATGTGTTTGATTTGGTGGAGGTGAAGGCCAAGTCGTTTGACGATGCGGCGGAGTTTCGTGGGAAGCGCACCGGAAAGGTTTCCGGTGGATGGAAACCCTACTTGATCGATGT
>JAOZKS010000259.1 GCA_029935255.1 Pontiella sp. | reverse complement strand
GACGGCTCCGTGGTTGAAGGCGACACCTGGACGTTCAAGGTTGAAGAATGAGTCGTCCAGATGAACCTTCGGCAGAGAGATCTCCAACAGACCGACGGTCGGCAACACATCAACCAACCCTGCATTTTCCCGCAATTTTGGCGGAAACTAAAGTTTCGGCGGAACCCAATCGGGTATGCCGCGTTCCTTCAACTGCTTCTCATAGCGAACTTCTTGCGGATGCGCAGTGGCGTAGGAATTATCTTCGTTCACCATCAACGGCACGGTTTCCGCCCACCATTGATCGTATGCCTTGCGCAGTTTTTCAACGACCTCCGGATGCTGATCGATCACATTGGCGGTTTCGAATGGATCGTTGGCGATATCGTAAAGGGCCTTGTTGTTCACCAAGCGCCAGCGCTGGGTGCGAACCGCACAGCTTTTGAATTTCGAGTTGTTGGGATCCTCACCCTTGCCCCAACGCCCGACATGGATGAATAGTTCGCGATCCGTCCAATTCGCTTTTGGGTTATCGAGCAACGGAAGCAGGGAACGTCCGTCAATCTCCTGAATATCCGCAGGGATTTCTGCGCCGGCCAGGTCGCAGAACGTTTTATAGAAATCAACATGCGCGACCAGCGCGTTGATATCCACTCCTTCGCCAAGTACCCCTTTCCAGCGCCAGAACGCCGGGACGTGGGTTCCGCCTTCCTCGGGCGAACCCTTACCGGTTTTGAATCCACCCGCAAACAGCTTCTGGCTCTTGCCGTTCTTTTTCCCGCTGCGGCCGGCCTGGCCGTTATCGGTCATGAAGATCACCAGCGTGTTGTCCCACGCATTCCATTCGTCGAGCTTTTGCATGAGCAGGCCGACGTTGTCGTCTATATTTTCAATCATGCCGTATCGCCCAGCGGTCTTTTCATCCCACCCATCGTCGAGCCAGCGTTTCTTGTACTTTTCCGGGGCGAGCATCGGTCCATGAGGCGCGTTTGGCGTGATGTAGACAAAGAACGGTTGCTTCGCTTCATGCTGTTGCTTGATCCAGCCCAACGCGGCATGAAAAAAGACATCGGTGCAGAAGCCCTTGGTCTGGACAATGGTGTCGTTATGTAGAATCACGTTGTCGAAATATTTACCCTCGTTGACCTGGTTTGGAGGAAAGTCGGCACAGCTACCTTCATAGGATTGGCCAATTCCACCCGCGCCATGGATAAACACCTCGGAGAAGCCGCGGTTGTAGGGTTGATATTCGTCGCCATCGCCCAAGTGCCATTTTCCGAAAATTCCGGTCTCATAGCCCGCAGTCCGCAGCACCTGCGGCAGGGTGGTTGTCGAGAGTGCCATTAGTTCGCGTTCTTTGATGGTATGCGTCACGCCGTTGCGGAACTCGTGGCGACCACTCATGATTGCCGACCGTGTCGGCGCACAGGTCGGGCTCACGTGCATTTCGCGAAATCGGGTGGACATTTCGTAGAACTTGTCCAGATTGGGCGTCTTCAGCAATGGGTTTCCCAGGCAGGACAGATCTCCCATGCCTTGGTCATCCGTCATGACCAAAATAATGTTCGGTCTGCTTCCTTTTACCGTTTTGGCTTCGGCGACCGCAACCGCCAAGCCAACCAACACAATCAATCCCCAGTTTGTTTTCATTATGATTCTCCCTTTAATATATCGACCACACAGTTCCCGCGCTTCAAAAAACCTCAACCCCGCCGACTTCGTTCTGTGTTTAGAAACAAAGAACCGGGCCAAAATTCGTAAAAAGAACGTTGTCACAACGATAAGAAGGACAGCGTGCACCAAGATTTCGGACTGAACAACAACCTACTCCGCCCCGCATGGCGTGCTCGGCAAGACCGCCCGGCCAACTCCTACTCTTCATCGTAGAACTGATAGTCCTTGTGGTTGAAGAGGTGCTTCGACCGCTCCTTTTCACTGGAGTAGGATTTATAGAACTTTTGACCGGCCTTCGTTTGCCAGTGCAAATGGTCGGCGCCCATGGCCGGATATTGTTCCAGGAACCGGAAAATCTGTTTTTTAGCGGTGGCATGTTCGGGATTATTATCAACCCGCTCGTAGCCTTTCCAGAAACGGTTTTCGCCCGTGTAGTAGAAACGCCCGTCAGGCATGCCGAGCATGGGGTTATAGACTTCGAGCAAATGATCCTTGGAGCGCACCAACTGCGAAGTGGAGATGAAGCCATGGATTAGCGGTTTGGTATGATCGGTCGTGCCGGTCAGGAACGGTTTGAGGCTGATGCCATCGAACGGAACTTTTTGCTGAGGCTTAACGTCGGCATAGTCGGCCAACGTCGGGGCAATATCGGAAAAGTCCATCAGCTCATCGGTCAGGCCGCATTTTTTAATTCCCGCGCCCGCCACCATGAAAACGACGTGGCAGCCGCGCTCGACGCCGCGCGTCTTGGCGGTGACCGCCGTGCCGTTGTCGGAGCAAAAGATAATGATCGTATTCTTTTCAATGCCCAGTTCCTTCACTTTGGTCTGTATCCGGCCAATCGTGGAATCGAGATGTTCAATGAGCGACCTAAAGCGCGGGCCGTTGTCTTTATCGCCCTTGGTTCCGAGATCGCCCGGCTCTCCACGAAACGGATTGGTCGGCTGGCCGTTGCGGGTGCCGTGCGGAGAAACGGTTGGCCAATAGGCCATGAACGGCTTGCCTTCCTTGGTTTGGCGTTCCATGAAATCGAGGATAAAGTCAGCACAGAGATCGGGGCCGAAATCATCGTCCTTCACCTTCACTAGCTCGCCGTTGCGAATCAGGCAGGGTTTCCAATATCTGGAAGGGGTGGAATCATCTTCCCAAGCACATTCATCCTTCTTCAATTCCCGGCCAGTCACCGCAAGAACTTCCTTGGGCCCTTCCCACAGGCAGTATTCCTGGAATCCGACCACTTCTTCATGCGGCATCTGCGACCCGGCGTGCCACTTGCCCGCGATGGCCGTGGCATACCCGGCTTCAGCCATCATTTTCCCGAAGGCCAGATGGTCGGAATAAATCGTGTTTCGGCTATCGTTCAACCAAAGCCCGTTTTGCAGCGCGCCGGTGGTAGTTCCATATTTTCCAGTCATGATCATGGCGCGCGACGGCCCGCACATCGCAGACGCATAGGCGGTCTTGAAGGCCACTCCGGTTTCTGCCAGCTTGTCGATATTTGGCGTCTTTGCGGCCAGTTCCATCCCATACGGAGTCAGCGGAGCAAAACACGAAAACATATCCGGACTGACATCGTCCGCCATCACCAAAACAAGGTTGGGTCGATTCGCTCCCCGGACAGAAAATGCGATAACGACGAATAGAATGCTGATCCATATACGAATTTGTTTCATAAGTGCTCCCTGTGTTGTTTAATCAGCTAACTCCCCCGGCCATTGTTTTTTTGATAAATAATCATAAAAATAAACAATCTCGGCGGAGTTCTCTCTATGAGGCAATCAACGCTGTATTTTACAGGATCATCAATCAGGAGAAATCATGAAAACTATATTTACCCTATTAACCGCCGCGAGTCTGGGAGCAATGCTTTGCTCTTGCGCGACGGCACAAGAGACTCCCAAATTCGCCAACACCGTGGAATCGTTGCAGCAGTATGAATGCGCGGACTGGTTCCGCGACGCCAAGTTTGGCATCTACCTGCACTGGGGAGCCTATTCTGTCGCCGAGCAGGGTGAATGGTATGCCCGCAACCTCTACATCGAGGGCCGCCCGGAATACGAACACCATCTAAAAACCTACGGTCACCCTTCGGAATTCGGCTATGCGGATTTTATCCCGATGTGGAAAGCCGAGAACTTTGATCCGGACGCCCTGCTGGCGCTGTTCAAACGTTCCGGCGCAAAATATTTCACCCCCTGCGCCGTGCACCACGACAACTTTGATCTGTGGGATTCAAAATACAATGAATGGAATGCCGTCCAGAAGGGCCCGAAGAAAGACCTGATCCGCATGTGGAAGGATGCCACGCATAAAGCGGGTCTGCGCTTCGGCGTGACCACCCATCTCTCGCGTTCCTACAGCTGGCTCAACACCGCCAACCAGGCCGATACCGAAGGCCCTAAAAAAGGCATCC
>JAOZKS010000036.1 GCA_029935255.1 Pontiella sp. | reverse complement strand
TCCCAGCAGGGAGTTCTACGATTCTCGAGTCGGCATAAGCACCCATGTCGCGCGAGAGTATGGGAATAGGGGACACCGGGTTTGACGAACCCCCGCTCAACGCGCTACTTTCTGCGCTTCATTCATCAAACGGCCATACATGAGGTAAACCATGGAATTTGAAACAGTAGCCATACACGTCGGCCAGGAACCCGATCAGGAAACCGGAGCTGTCATACCGCCTGTCTACCTAACCTCTACTTTTGCCCAACACGCGCCCGGCCAAACCCGCGGCTATGATTACACCCGCTCTGGAAACCCGGCCTTCACCCGCTTGGGCGCAACGCTGGCCCGACTGGAGCAGGCCGAATTTGCAACCGTATTCGGGAGTGGCATGGCCGCCGTCAACGCCGTGATCTCCACCCTTTCCTCTGGCGATCACGTGCTTGCCGAAGAAAACATCTACGGTTGCACCTACCGGATCTACGATCAGGTCTTTAAGAAATTCGGCATCACCATCCGCTATGTCGACCTCAGCGATCCAGCCAATTATCCAGAGATTGCAAAACAAAATCCGACGCTCGTTTGGATCGAGTCACCCACCAATCCGTTGCTGAAGATCCTCGATATCGAAGCCCTTGCCACCGCCTGCCACGCTGCTGGCACCGAGTTGCTCGTCGACAACACCTTCGCCTCTCCCTATTTCCAAAACCCGCTATCCCTTGGTGCCGACTTGAGCCTTTCGAGCACCACCAAATACATCAATGGGCACTCCGATTGCCTCGGCGGCGTGGTCTGCACCAACTCTCATGCGTGGAACGAAAAGATGATCTTTGCCCAGAAGGCAGTGGGCCTTAATCCCTCGCCCTTCGACTGCTGGCTGATTTCGCGGGGGCTCAAAACCCTCGGCATCCGCATGGAAAAGCATTTTGAAAATGCCCTCGCCGTCGCCACGTTTCTAGAGAACCTCGATTGCACCGCCACCGTACGCTACCCCTTCCTGCCCTCGCACCCGCAACATGAGCTGGCGAAGAAGCAGATGCGCGGGGGGAGCGGAATGGTGACGGCGATCTTCGACCTGCCCCTTGAGCAGGTCGTGAAGCTCATCTCCAACCTTCAGTTTTTCTCGTTGGCGGAAAGCCTGGGCGGAATCGAATCGTTGATCTGCCATCCTGCTTCGATGACCCATGCCTCCATCCCGAAAGAAGAGCGCGAAGCGGTCGGCATCACCGACGGATTGGTTCGTTTTTCCGTGGGCATCGAAAACGCCGCTGATTTGATTGAAGATCTCCAGACTGCGCTGAACACGCTTTAGACCCATGCCGCAAGAAACCCTACGCACCCACCCGCTCTGCCACGCCGAAGATCTGGGGAAACCTATTCCCCCCACCCGGCATGCCATCTCCATGTGCCTGCCGCGCTGGCAGGATGTGGTGGGCTATGAGGAGCGTGATCCAGCAACGATGGAAAAGCTGGAGCTGGGCTACCCGCGCTTTTTCTACCATCCCCTGGCGCTTCAGGCCTTCGAGCTATACCGCCTGCACCCCAACGAGCATCTGCAGATCTACAGCACACGTGGAGCGGCGGAACGCTGCTGCGAATATCTGGCGGAGCGCCATCCAGAGGCCGCCTTCCAACTCCGCGATATCGATGGGCAGACGGCAACCGTCATTGCTTTTCCAGAAGCGTGCGCCGACGATGCCGACGCGTTTTGGCAACATGCCGGCGAAGGCATTTCGTCCCGCTGGGCCGAAGCCCTCCTTAACCGGACCGAGGCGCCCGCCGCGATCGAGGCCAAAGCGAAAATCATTGAACGCATTGCCGACTATACGGGAACAACACCGGAGCAGGTTTATCTTTTCCCCTCCGGCATGGCGGCCATTTATACTGCGTTCCGGGTGGTTCAGGAACTCCATGCCACCCGCCCAACGGTTCAGTTTGCCTTTCCATATGGCGACACGCTCAAGCTTCAGGAAAAGATGGGGAATGCCGAAACTTTCTTCTACCCGCGCGGCAATGCCGAAGAACTCGATGAACTGGAGCAGAAGCTAGAGTCAACCCCGATTGGCGGCCTATTCTGCGAGTTTCCAACCAACCCGCTGCTCACCTGTGTTGATCTTCCACGGCTTCGTCAACTGGCCGACACCTATGGATTTCCGATCATTCTCGATGAAACCCTTGGTGCCTGCATCAATCAGGAAACCCTGCCCTACTCCGATGTCTCGGCCATCAGCCTGACCAAATTTTTCTCCGGCACCAGCGATGTCATGGGCGGCGCCTTGATCATTAATCCCGAAGCGCCTTACGCAGCACGTTTCACGGAATGGCTTCAACACCGACATGAACCGGAAGCGTACTATTCCGCCGATCTCATCACGCTGGAGGTTGACTCCGCCGGCTGCACGGAGCGAGTTGTCCAGATCAACCAAACCGCACTTGAAGTCTGCACGTTTTTGAACCACCACCCCGATGTTGAGCAGGTTTTTTATCCCGCCTTTACGGATCGGGAAATGTACGACCGCGTTAGACTTCCAAACGGGGGTTATGGCGGGCTCTTTTCCTTTGTTCTGAAAAATGCTGAGGCAACGACGGAAGCCTTCTACGATGCGCTGGAAATCACCAAAGGTCCAAATCTTGGAACCAGTTTCAGCCTCTGCTGTCCCTTCACCCTGATTGCGCACTACAACGAGCTCGACTGGGCCGAAGCGGCGGGGGCTTCCCGCTACCTCATTCGTATCTCCGTTGGCCTTGAGCCGACCGAGGAGCTCATCGGTCGTTTAAAGCGTGCATTTGAAGCTTCGTGTTCGTAGATCCTCTCTTCGTGCGGGGATGAAACGACGCTACCCTTTTAGGGCCGAGGCGTACTAATCGCGCAGAAAGTGGCAGCTCTTCTGAATGCCCTTTTTGGCAAAGTAGTCCTGGTGGTAATCTTCGGCGGCGTAGAAAACGCCCGCCGCCGTAATTTCTGTGACAATGGGTTTTTCCCACTTCTTCTGCGCGTCCCCTTTCACCTTTTCAGCGGTGGCCTTTTGTTCGGGGGTGGCATAGAAAACTGCGGAGCGGTATTGCGACCCCACATCCGGGCCCTGGCGGTTGAGGGTGGTTGGATCGTGAGCGCGCCAGAAGATATCAAGCAGGGTTTCGTAGGAAACCCTGGAGGGGTCATAGATGATTTCGATGGCTTCAGCGTGACCGGTATCCTTATAGCAGATTTCTTTATAGGTCGGATTTTCGGTTTTGCCGCCGATGTAGCCCACGGTGGTATCGACCACGCCATCGATTTGTTGATAGATCGACTCAACGCCCCAGAAACATCCCGCAGCAAACACCGCCTTTTCCATATTTGTTTCCTTCATTTCGGCGGCGGATATCGCCGCCACGCCCGCCAACACCAGAAACACGATTCGCAATTTTTTCATCTCAATCTCCTGCCCCATTAGAGTCCTGGGCCGCAAATTTGTTCAACCCTCTATGGAGGTCTTGACCCTGCGAGTGGTCGAGGTCTACTTCGGATGGGGATGAGCGACCCGCCCGAGTGCCGCCAGAATCAGGAAGATGCCCCCCATGATGCCGGTAAACTTCCAGATTTGCCGCTGCTTCTGGAAGAGCTGTGCGGCGGAATAACTGATAATGGGAATGCCGCCCTCGCGCAGATCGTAGAGGTGCCGCTTCCAAACCTTGGGAAAGCGGCGGACGTAGCGCAACTGCACCGGAGTACCCTCCGGCAGGTTTTTCAATGTGTTTTCGAAATAGGATTTATGCTCCATGTAATAGAGTTGCTCGCGGTTCTTTACGATCGCATAGATCATAAGTTCGTCTTGGATGATGTCCAGTTTACTGCCTTTTTGCCATTTTTTGACCCGATAGCGGGTATACACACCCACGTCTTGTTTCAACTGGTTGTCGGACGGAAGAACCACATTGTCCACAACGACTCCCCAAACAAAGAAACAGAGGATAAACATGCCTAATAAATACTTTTTCATTGCGCACTCCTTTCGCCTTAGTGGGTCGAACCACCCCAGTAACTGGAAAGATAATACCCCTGTTCTTCCACGGATTGGAATAAGAAAAGGCATGCATTAACCCCATCGAAATCGAAAAACAAGACTTACCTTATCGCTGTATTTTTACTTGGAGTTCTCCTGAAAATTAGAATAGCATCCATGCATTTCCGGGATTGAGAACCATGCTGACGACCAAACATCTCATCTTATCCATCGCCTTTACGGCCATGGTTATTCACGTAACCGCCACCCCGGAAACGGACTATATCGATTCTCAACTAGCCCGTATCCAATCCGAATTCAACGTGCACGTGCACTACCAGTACGACACCAACCTCTTTTTCCCTCCTGAATGGAAAAGGCCAGCGCTTGAGCTTGCCGCACGTGAAATCAACACCGCCGAGGTGACCCGTCTTCTTCCGATTCTCCAGCAGTTCCTCACTGCGCATCCGGCTTCCGTGGTCCAGGCCGAGCTTGAGCACATCTACCTGCTGCAGGAGATGAGCTTCCAGGGAAAACCCTACGGGGGAACCCACCGAGCCAGAAGCATGTATATTGTTTGCAATGGCATCGAGAATCGCTTCACCACGGATTTCATGCTGTGCCGGTTGCACTCGGAATTTTCCAGTATCCTGTTCGATCACCATGATTTCCCGACCAACAGCTGGGAGCAGCTCAATCCAGTAAACTTTACCTACTCCGGAAACGGGTTCGAGGTGGTGGACCATCCCTCCCGCTATGACATCTCCGACCGCTCCTGTGCCGAGGGTTTTCTGGTGAACTATTCCAAATCAAGCCTCGAAAACGACTTCAATATAATTTCATCCTGGCTGTTCACGAAGAGGGCCGAACTCGACGAAAAGGCCAATCTGCACCGTACGATTGAAATGAAGAGAACGCTGGCGACCGAGTTCTATCTTTCGTTGAGCGGGCAGTACAACTTCAACTAAGGAGTCTAGAATTATTAACATGAACATAAGGGGCGTTTTAAACGCAAAGCAAAGGCCGCGAAGGCTCGCAAAGAGCGGTTCTTTGCGAGACTCAGCGTTCTCCGCGACTTTGCGTTAAATGTGCAGGTTGTTTCTGCAAGCCTCCCAACCCCACCAAACCCAATATGGCGCCTACACTTTCCAGACGACTTTTTATTACGGTGGCCGCCTGCTGCGCCGGGGCAACCGCACGAGCCGGGTCGACCCATTGCGAGGTGTGCGGGAGGCCGCTTTCGCGGCAGTCGTGGACCTACGAGGGCCGAACACTTTGCTCGCAAGCCTGCATCGATCAACTACGCCCGAAATGTTCCGTTTGCAAGAACGTAATCCACGGAAACTACAGCGTCGCGGACGGAAAAATATACTGTTCGAAAGCCTGCTTCCAAACCCTCCTCCCAATGTGCGAAATCTGCGGGAACCCGTTCGAACAAGGCTTCAGCATCGCCCGGCATCAATACTGCGCCCGCTGCGTGGAAAAACAGCCGACCTGTTTTTCGTGCGGGCTCCCGGCGGCCTATTCTACGCGACTCAACGATGGCCGTGAAATCTGCACGAACTGCATGCGCTGGGCGGTCGACACGCCGGATAAGGCACAACTTCATTACGAACGCGCACGCCGCCAACTCGAAGCATGGACCGGGCTCAAGCATACCTCCGTGCCCGAACTCGTGCTGGTGGATAAAACCGAAATGGTACGCCTCTCGAAGACGTTGCGAAAGAGCGACTCTCCCGTGTCCATCCGCGGACTCTATAGCCGCCAGACGATGATGACCAAGCGCGGGCTTTTCGGGGGCTGGAAAGAAGCCCCGGAATTGGATCAGGAAAAAATCTATATTGTCGACCACCTGCACGACGAGGTTTTCCGCGTGGCGGCCTCCCACGAGCTCATGCACGACCTGATCCATGAACATTTCCCTCGGCTGAAAACCGCGCCCCTATGGGTACATGAAGGGATCTGCCAGCAAGCGGCTGCGGAACTCTGCCGGCGGCGGAACTACATGGATACGCTCTACGGTATTGAAGAGTGCTCCGACCCGGACTATGGCGACGGCTTCCGCTACATCAAAGAAGTCTCCGGCTTCCAGGGCTGGCATGCCCTGCGCAACTGGATGGAAACCGTGGATGTGGATTCATTGCCGGCGGCCGCACCAAAATAGATTTCAGGCACTTCGCAGTCCGGTCCAAGAATCGGGATGAGTTTCTTTTTCATGATGCGAAACTCCAATTGGGGTTGAACCAATTTGTCCGCGTAATGGACCGCATTGGCAAAAGCGCGCTTTGAACAAGTCAAATCCCTAACCCGACTCCGACCCCCCGTATCGACGGAGGAGCGGAAGTACGATAAGAAAGATCGCCAGCGCCGTCACCATGCCATAGATGTCGAGTATTAAGCCCCACCAACCCGGCGTTCGATCAAGGGTCAAAAACTGGAGCGACTCGGTGACAACTGCAAAAAGAAGAATATCAAATCCCACCTTTAAGAAATAGATCGGATGCTGCCGTTCCAGTGCGGCAGAGAGGTAGACGAGGAAGCAGAGCGAGGAGAACAGCGCAAAGTGCCCCACACGGTGCGCATTGCCAACAATCTGGCTGAAGCGATCCATTTGCGGTTTTTCGGTCGCTGTTTTCTTCGTTGCTATCGCCGTGGCCGGCCGGAGGTCTTTATTCACCGGGGCGGATGCCCTCGATTTCTCCCACACCACCTTCACCTGATCCGCCGTGTTGCCGATCCAATGACCGGGCATCAGTGTGCCAACCAGAATCGCCATGGCATTCAGCAGGATCAGCAACCTAAGTTTCCGGCGGTTCAAGCGGCAACGGGGGAAATAGACCATCGCGGCCACAACCCAAAGAACAACAAACAAAAGACGCCAGCCCGTAAACGACGCGCGGATCCGCACAGGCTGTGCCGTAATTCCATCGAACTCCGCCAAGCCTTCAAGGCCGGACTGATGCAACGAGACTACCGCTCGCTTTGCCGTCGGCATGATTTCAAACTCATCCTCGTGTCTTTTCCAATCCCTGGAACCGCTTTCCGCCACCAACCCGTGGTGGCCGGGAATCCATTTATCGTTTGCATCATACTGCGTGACCAACAGCCGGGCACAGCTCCACGGATGCTTTCCGACCACAACATCCTCCACCCGGATGCGCCCGCGCACCCGGATATATTCATAGTCGGTGGTGGGAGGAAGGCGAAAGTTGATGCGTGCCGACGTTCCCCCTTTTGGAACATTCAGGACAAAACGGCCCGCGTTTTCAGATACCTCACCCCGGAGATCTGTTCCCTCGGTCAACTCCGGCGAATCCAGTAATGCAGGGCCCGTCGGTTCGTAGCGATCATAGTTCGTCCAAAACAAAACACTCACGGCTAATAATGCAAGCACAGGCATGCGCAGTTTTAATTTTGATCTCCAATCTTCCATCCGCCTCACCAATGTCTGCTTCATTCTTAGTTGAACTTCGAGGGTTTCATCCCTCCGACAGCCTAGAACTTATCCTGAGCTGCAAAGCCGCCATCCGGCAAGTCGTATCCTAAAGGTTTGAACCGCGCCAGTGGAGTTTCTGCGCGAGCACCGAGAAATAGCTGTGCTCCGGGAGTTGTAAGAACCTGACTTGATCCGCACTCTTGCGAATTTCGATCCGACCGCCCCGCCGCACCTTGTATTCATCCTGCCCATCGATTGAAAGAATCAGTTCCTTGGCCGCGTTCACCACCTCGATCTCGATCAAGCTGGTGTTCGGAACCACGAGTGGCCGCGAGCCAAGCGTATGCGGACAGATGATGTTAATCCCAAACCCGCCGACACCGGGATGCAGAATGGGGCCGCCCGCAGAAAGCGAATGGCCCGTACTGCCCGTCGGAGTGGAAACCATCATGCCATCGCACATGAATGTGCCAACCTGCTCCCCGTCGATCAAAAGCTTGAGGGTGACAATACGCGACGACGCGCCCCAGCCCAGCACCACATCATTCAAGGAAAACGTTTCCCCCATAAAATTTCCGTCCTGAAAAATCCGGCACTCCGCCGCAATGCGTTCGGAAACTTTAACCCGGGAAGTTGCAATCGCTTCCATGGCCCGAGCCATCTCCGTGTCGCCCACACTCGTGAGAAACCCGAGACTCCCCAAATTGATTCCCATGATGGGAACCCCGGAACCCTGCAATGCCCGGGCGGTGTAGAGCACCGTACCGTCGCCGCCGAGCGCCAGCGCTAAATCGACTTTCCGGCCAAAGTCGCCGACCGGAATCTGCTCCGCGCCCAACGCTTCGGCCATCGCAGCATCCTCCGCATAGAGCATGAACCCGTATTCTTCCGCCAACCGCCGCAACTCGCCCAATATACCTTCGGCCCGCGGGCGCTTTGTGTTTACAATGACTCCAATCTTTTTCATGGCGTGAAGTATAGGAAGCGTCTGCGGACTTTCCAAGCCTTGGAAGGCCTATTTCCGAGCGGCTTTAGAGGCGGCGTAGGGGCTGGAGATCGAGGTTCCGGCATAGGACTTTCCGCCAAAATTGGCCTGAGCCGGTTCGTATGTTTCGACAAAATCACCATGGTTGGAATTTTCCCACTGGGTGCCATCCGCATTCAATCCGCCCACAGCGATAACGGAATCGTAGCCCGCCGGATAAATCGGGATTCCAGTGGGTTCGTTGCCGGCCGAGGCATAGAGGGTGATTCCGTTTTGCGCGGCATAATTCATGGCGATTTCCATAAAGCGACTATCCACTTCGGAGCCCCAGCTCATGCTGATGATATCCACCCCGGAGTTGACGGCATATTCGAGCGCGCGCATCAGGATCTCACTACTCGTATACCCATTTTCATCAAACGTTCGTATGGCCAGAACCGGAACCCCGACCTCGGAAGCTTCAGCCCCCAGCGGAGTAATGGCGCCCGATGCAATCATCGCGGTCAGCGTACCGTGTCCCGTTGGATCGCTGATCTCAGCCGAAGGGTTCAACGCATCGAAGGTTCCGCGGATGAGCTGGTGGTTGGCATACTGCGGATCAAGGCCGGAGTCGAATACCGCGATGGCCCTTTCGCCGGGTTGAAGGTTCAGGTTCATGCCCAGCCCCGATCCCGTAAATGGAACTAAATCATTTCCAATGCTTGGGAATGCAAGGTTGGGCTCTGCGGCCTCAATACCCTTGTGTGCCAGCGCAATCGCCAGTGCGTCCTCGACCGAGATCCCGTCGTTGAGCTTGATGCGATAGATTCCCGGCGGGTCGATCACCTCAACCACCGTACCCCCAACCTTGCGCAGGAAGGCCTTCAAGTCATCGATATCGGAGTCCGCGCCAAACCCCACCATAATTTCGCTGCGGATATACTTTATTCCGTTCTTGCCTTCGACCACATCCAGCACCCGGCTCTTGGACGACAACGGCTGGGCCGCCGATGCGTTGCCGTCTGAAAAAATTCGGAGAGAGGCTATTTGATAAAGCTCGCCGAGGGGACTTTCTATTTTTTGCCAAGAGAGCAGATAGCTGTGCGGGCTCACCAGCTGCTGGATCAGCCGCTCAACCCGCGTGTTTTCCCATTCCCCGGTAATGCGGTGGAGTTCGAGCGACGGATCAATTAACACCTCGACCCCCCGCTGCTCGAATAGCTGAAGCACCTTGGGAAGCGGTGTGCCATCGGCCTCCAGCCACGCTCGTTCGCCTTCCATGCGCAGGGATGCCGCTGATACAAGCAGCGGCAGAAGCAGGAATCCGAGGAAGGGAAAAAATCTCATGGTCTGAAGATAACGACCAAGGCCGGAAAAACAATGTATTATCCGGCAAACATTTATGCCTATGGCCTATACGTGTTTTCATCATTAAATAGGTTGGAGAACCCGGAAAGGTTTGATAGACATCTCTGATATTTTTTCGTGAATCAACCACAATGAAGGGGAATCATCATGTTACATGAACCAGCCGCCAAGGCGGAGAAGGACGCTGCGTCCGAATGGAAGGCCAAGCTTGGCATCAAGCTCTTCTTTTTGTATTTCGTTATTTATGCAGGCTTCGTCGGAATCGCTGTATTCGCGACAGAAAGCATGAAAATAAAGGTGTTCGCCGGAACCAATCTCGCAATTATGTATGGACTGGCGCTGATCGTTTTCGCCATCATCCTCGGTCTGATCTACAACCATCTTTGCACCAAGAAAGAAGATGAGATGAACAAAGAAGGGGAGGCAAAACAATGAATTATATCGCCAACCCCATCGCCATCGCCATCTTCCTGGCCTTTGTCGGCTTCGTGCTCGGCATGTCGTTCTTCTTCGCCCGCAAAGCCAAATCGGCCGAAGGCTACTTCGCCGCCGGCGGCAACATCCACTGGTTCGTCAACGGCATCGCCTTTGCCGGCGACTACCTCTCCGCCGCCTCGTTCCTCGGAATCTGCGGCCTGATCGCCACCATGGGCTATGATGGGTTCCTCTATTCCATCGGCTATCTCGCTGGCTGGATTGTCGCCCTCTTCGTGGTGGCGGAACCCATGAAACGCCTCGGTAAATATACCTTCACCGACGCACTCGATGCCAAGTTTAACTCCAAGGGCATTCAGCTCATGGCGGCCATCAGTACGCTGGCGGTTTCGCTGTTCTACCTGATCCCGCAGATGGTCGGCGCGGGGGTGCTTGTCACCCCGCTTCTGGGACTACCCCACTGGGTTGGCGTCATTATGGTCGGTGCAATCGTGATTACCATCGTGGCGACGGCCGGGATGACCTCCACCACCTACGTCCAGTTCCTCAAGGGCGGCCTGCTGATCATCTTCTCCACCGTCATTTCCGTGATGGTGCTGAACAAAGGCCTCTCCACCGAACTACGGCCCGAGACGTTTGATCCACAGACCATCGAAGCCTCCAGCGTCACGGCGGCGGCCACCGTGGACTACCACGACCAAACCTTTGTGAAGGTTGAAAAAGACGGCCTTTTCAACTGGTGGATCGTTCGCGGCGACCAGCTCGAAGAGGCACAGTCCAAAACCATCACGGCGAAAGGCGAAACGCTCTACAACGGCGCACCGAAAACGGACAACAAGTTTAAATCGGTGGGTTACCTCTCCTCATTGAAAGACGAAGAAGGGAACGAAATTACGGAAACCGGAAAAGTGGGTGTGTTCCAATATTTCGCCTCGATCGACCGCTCCGAAGTGGTTCGCTACCCAAAGAGTAAGATTGCCAAGTTCGACGACAACGGCGACCACGTAAAGGTCTTCTGCCCGGAAACCACCAAAGGATCCGACCTGCTGATTCCCGGTCAAAAATTCAAGACCAAGACCCCGATCGGCAAGCTGAATTTTATCTCGCTCATGCTCGCGCTCTTCTGCGGAACGGCTTCGCTACCGCATATTCTGATTCGCTACTACACGGTTCCCTCGCAGCGCGATGCGCGTAAATCGACCATCGTGGCGATCGGATCCATCGGGTTCTTCTACATCCTCACCCTCTTCCTCGGCTTCGGCGCGATGACGATGGGTGTGATCGACGTGGAAAGCGGAAACATGTCCGCTCCGCTCTTAGCAAAAGCCTTCGGGATCGTGCTCTTCTCCATCATCTCCGCAATTGCGTTCGCAACTGTGCTTGGAACCGTTTCCGGTCTGATCGTTGCCGCATCCGGTGCCGTGGCGCACGACCTGATGGATAACTACATGAACATCAAAATGACCGACACCCAAAAAGTGAAAGCCGGAAAGTTGACGGCAGTTGTCGTCGGGATCATCGCCGTGATTCTGGGGATTCTCTTCAAAGGCATGAATGTATCCTTCCTCGTGGGCTGGGCGTTCGCGGTGGCGGCATCGGCCAACCTGCCGTCGATCATCATGCTGCTCTTCTGGAAAAAGACCACCGCCAAAGGCATTGCCTGGTCGATCGGTGTCGGCATGGTTTCCGCTTTAGGAATCATCCTCTCCTCGCCGAGCATGTATGCGCAGTACGGCCTCGACAAAGCCTCTGCACTACATAGCCTCGACAACCCTGGCATCATCGCGATCCCGCTCAGCTTCATCGTGCTGGTGGTCGTTTCGCTCATGACCCAGAAGGACAACGAAGGCCTTAAATACATCGACTGACCCAAACCCGTACCTGACCAGGCCGGCGCGAAATCCGGCCTGTTCTTTTTTTAGGAAGGAAAATAGATATGAAAAAAATACTTACACTATGTATACTTAATCTAATTGTGCTAACCGCTACCACGCAGGCGGAAAGCGTCATGAAACCGCTCAACGACCAAGGCTACGGCACCGTCTCCGGCCGCATCCAGTCGCTCAGCATGTACCGTGATTTTGAAAGCGCAGGGGCCAATGGCGCCAACTCCACCCTCGGTATTGTACTCGGCTACACCACCCCGGAACTGGCCGGATTCGATGCGGGTCTGGCGTATAACTATGCGGGAGAAATCTACGAAAACAACAATACAGGCATCCTCGCCAACGACGAGATCAATGTCCTCAATGAAGGATGGGCCCGCTATAACTTCGGGGCGCTGGGGCTTTCGAACTCCACGGTACTCGTTGGCCGAAAAATTAATAACGGCGAGGTTTTCCGCGCAGACGACTTCCGGCAGAAAGCCCGCTCGATCGAAGCGGTTCAGCTCGAAACCAAGGATATTTCCAACACTCGCCTGCTGGTTGGTCATGCCGGAAAAATGAGCAACTGGATTCAAAAAGACGATCACTGGAAATTCCAGGATTTTGGCGATGTCTTCAGCATTATCAACAAAGGTATTACCTACGACACCGATGGAGTGACATGGGGCGAAGTGGTTAATCAAAGCGTCCAATCCGTGGAAGTCGCCGTATTCGATGCCTATGCATGGGATGTGGCAAAC
>JAOZKS010000035.1 GCA_029935255.1 Pontiella sp. | reverse complement strand
CTAACCCGCGAACCTGTTGGACATCAATTTTCTTCATCAGGAGAAGCTAGCAAATCGTTGAAGTCTCGTCCATAAGACCTTTTACTGGGAAGCACTTCGGAACCCTGCGCGCGAACGGCATCGACCAGCGGAACATCATGCCTGCTTCACAGACGATGAGTCCACAGACGTTGAGTCTAGTTTCCCAAGGGTTGGAAAGAATCGTTCCAAGACTCGGAAACCCCCACCACCATCTTTTCTATTGAATCACTTGTTACGTCTTCGATCCCCTGCAATGACATGGCCACGGTTTGTTCTATGCGTTCTAGATTAGCCATAATAACCACGCTCCTCATAAATGCTTTCTGTCATTCCTCTATTGGACGCAAACGGATCCATTTGCAATAGCTCATTCAACTTATGCATAGAAACAACCTTCGTATTTTCCCCAAGGAAAAGATCAAGCAATGCGGCCAATTGTTCCTTTTCAAATTCCGGTGATTCAACCTGTTCAGGCTTTCCGGCAACATCATGAAAGTATGCGGCACGGGGAAATGAACTTTCCAATGTAGAAAGAACATCTGAGAAGAGTTCTTGTTGAGGTACATCTAAATAATTTCTAAATTTAATCAGCAATGGATGCTCTTTATTGATGTCATAGATCACCTGATTATCAGTAGCTATCCGATTCCATGCCGGTTCTTTTACTGCTGATGTGAGCCGCCGCCCTTCTTCCTTATAGACACGCTTCCCCGAAATTTCGATTTTCCCAATGATGCGATCTAACTCCGATCTAATCCCGTATGGAGGAAAGGCATGTGATTTTTTGACATCGATTTTCCATAAATGGTCCAATGAATTTGGGATATCCACTTTCACACGAAGCAACTTGGTCAGCTCTGCCTTTGGCATAAGCCGAAACCACGTTCCTTTAATAATCAGACGCCGATTTCTATAAACGTAGAAGCCCTGCTCATGAAGGTATCCTAACTGTCCTGCATATTTTTTCCACTCCGCCTGACTTTTTACTTTGTTATGTCGGGGTAAAACATATGGCTGAACATGGATCGTTTCACCTTCACACCGGAAGTTTTCATCAGGTAGCAAAGTTGCCCTACCGCTATTAAATGGATCAAATGCATCCAGTGAACTTTTGTTGAAATATATTTGAGTTTTTGATTTGCCAGAATCTGGCGACAAAAATCGATGGAACACTAATTCCAAATGGCATCGGGCGGCATTGAGCACCCCATTAAACTTTGCTTCCTTATTCTTTTTAATAATACCTGTATCTAGACGATCAATTCGTTGCCACAAAACCATCGTCCCCGACTCAATACCGTCGAAGTATTCAGTTTTCAGAGTTTTCAAAATGGGCTTCTTTGCAATATCTGATCCTGAAATTAGTCGGAGTAACCACTGATTTTTAGATGAATTCAAAATTTCGTCTAAATCCCACTGACAACAATTCACTGCCCCATCTTTTTTACTCAGAACCGTTAAGCAGCGGCATTGCGAAAAAGACGAGGTCTTAAGCCCCAATCCAAAGCGCCCCAAATCACTAGAAGACCGAACCTCCAAAGGACTCATGGAGCCAAAGCGCATCGCAGCAATTAGCTCCGTTTCATCCATGCCAGATCCATCGTCAAGAATGGCCACCCAGGGATCTCCAGAATTCCACGAAAAACGAACATCAATCCGCTTCGACTCCGCAGTAATACTGTTATCAATCACATCAGCAATCGCGGTATCCACAGAATAACCGATATCTCTAAGAGACTCCACCAACGCTGATGGAGATGGAGCTAAATCCACATAAGTACGTTCCGACATATTCCTCCGCTGAATAAACGGAGAATTTATAATCTTTTCAAAATGAATTGGCAAAGATTTTCCCGATTTCAGGAAAATCTCCAGAGAGGAATCATCAATAAGGTTACAAATTCCGTTTTTCCTCTCTGGCACGTACCGCCTTCCCCGACCGACGGGAGGAAAGCGTTCTTCGCGTGAACGGATTCCGCACGAATGGAACCGCTTTCCCTTCGGGTGAAGCGGTCTCTACACCGAACAATAAGCCGACGTAGCTGGAGCTACATTCTACTACGGTGCGGCAACGCCAAGGAAGTCGTAGCTGAGGCGGGTCTGGAAGGCGGGGATACGGGAAAGGACGATCTGAAGGTTTTCACGCTCGATATCGGTGAGGGTGGTCAGATCAAGCTCATCGGTATTGGTGCTGAGTTCGACGCTGGCGGCAATCTGGTTGAAGAAGCGCAATTGCCAGAGATAATCGAAAACATAGGCGATCTCGCGGAAGGCCTCTTCCGGCAAGACCTCGATTTTATGCAGTTGCTCCAGCCGTTCCAACGTCCCCGGCATTGGAAGAGCATGTTTGAGGGCATAAATACGCGCAAAGGTTTCGAGGGGTTTGATGCACTCTTTTACATTAATGGTTCCCGTGCCGTGCCGCCGCAGACGCGGAGCTTTGTAGCCCAGGCAGTTCTTGGCATAGTGCAGAAAAAATCCAGGCGTTTGCTGGGTGAGCGCGTGCACATGTTCGCGAAGTTCATCTGCGAGAGAGCCGTCTCCCTGAGCGCACCGCAGGTCAAAAAAAACATTTACCTCCAGGATTGCCTGCGGCGTGGCCTCGGCGATCCATTGCTCAAATTTCCTTTTCCACTCCGCGAGCGACAAGCACCACTTCGGATTGGCGGCCATGATGCCGCCGGGGCAATACGGATATCCCGCTTGCTTCAGCTTGCCGCATACATCATCCGCCAAAGCAAGGAACCGCCGGCGCACATCCGTTAACCGATCCTCCGGAACGTCGGCAAAAACGAGCGCATTGTCCTGATCGGAAAACATCGTCATTTCATGACGGGCGTTGCTTCCGAGCGAAAGGAAAGCGAAGGGTACGGATGGGGCACCTAATTCTTCCAAGGCCTGAATCACAAAACGTTCGATCGCGGCGGCATAGGCCAAGCCAACCGTTTCTCGCAGGATGCCCGGTCGCACGCCTTGATCCGCCATGCTGCGCACGAGCTCCGGAAGTTTCTTGAGCGTCAGAATCACCTGTCCCGCAGTGTTGCAATCCGCGATTTGCTGCTGGATCTCCAGATCCGGAAGCTTGTGCGGTGCATCGGCTCGATAGAATGCTTTAAGCGTATGCTGGCTTCCCCGGCTGATTTCTCCAAACGAGATCACATGCCCATTCTTTTCAGAAAAGAAAATACGCGAGGTTGAAACAAGCACATCCAGCAGATCACCGTGTTTGGTTCTGATCCTCGCCTCGAATTCAGCCGAGGCGGTGGATTGTGCATACACCTGTTTCAGGTGTGCCACGGCAAATGTGTTGATTTCGCAATCCGGATCAAGCAGTTCCCAGATTTTCATCGAAGCCAGCTCCGCCTCGCCATACCCGCTCATGCTTTGCAACGTCCGGTTTGAGTAGACCGTTTCCCCGCCCACCTCCAACACATAGCCTTCATTCGAGTCTTCCACCAATGCCCGGTAGCGGTCTTTTGCCTCCCGCAGTCCTGCTTCCGCACGCTTGCGATCAATTTCGATACGCCGGCTCTGGAAAACGATATTGGCGAGCAACCCCAGCAGTACGGCAGCAATAATCCCGTCCGCCAGCAGCAAGTTTCGTGAAAGACGGCTGATCTCCTCCTCCACATCGTGGATATAGATCCCCGTACCAATCACCCAACCCCACTCCGGCACACCCCGCACATACGAAAGCTTCGGCTCCGCGCGCGAGGCATCGTCCATCCACTGCCACAGGTATTCCAAATAGCCCTCGTTGTCCGCCTTCACCAATTCGACAAACTCCACAAACAGCTTCTTGCCGCTCAAGTCCGCGCGGTCGCTGTAGTCGGTTAGATCGCGGCCGACCAGCTCCGGACGGTAGGGATGCATCACCATGCGCGGATGCATGTCGGTGATCCAGAAATAATCCTTCCGGCCAATGCCGTATCTCAACTCGGCCACCTCCGCCGCCGCCTGTCGCTGCGCCTCCTCGCGCGACATGGTTCCACGCTGCTCCTGGTGGATATAAAACTCGATCGCACTGGCCGCCGTGGAGGTCAGCTCCTTGATCATCTCCCTTTTCTGCTCCATCATGTTGCTGCGGAAGAGCGGAATAATAATCGTGAAGGCGGACGAGGCGAAAAGAACTGCGGCAATGACCGTTGGCCAAACAATGCGCCAGTAGAAACCGGCCGAAGGCTTGCGCGGATCAGCCGCCGCAACCGGGTAGGCCTTCCCCTTGAAATATTCCGACAACTCCGTCTCGGTCAGAATTTTATCCGGTTCGCCACCCTCTTCATTTTCGTGGTATTTTTCGGAAAACGTCCCGCTCTCGAAATCTTCCTGGAGCGGAACGAACCCGTCGTAGTCATCGCGGATGTGACCTTCAAAAACCGCCTTGATTTGTTCGCGTGAATACAGCCCCTCAAATTCCCGATACGCATCCTCCAGCGCTTCCGCGCAATGGCGGTACTTCCGATGGTTGTAGGGGTCGAATCCAGCTCGGCTGCCCGTTCGCAGGAAATGGCCAAAACTCTCCGAATCGAAAAAACCATCGATCCACCGATGGATATCTTCGGCGCGTATCCCTACCCGTTCTTCCGTTCGATCGGCATGGGTTGAAAGCTTCATCGGCTGAAACCCGGCTATACGACCTTGAGAATTTTTCCGGACGAACCGGCGCGGAATGAAAAGGAATCGCCTTGTTGTTTATCGATCAGCGCAGCGCCGACGGGCGACTCCGGCGTAATGACCGTCACCTCGCGGCCGTCGATCATCAGATCGATTCCGCCGCCGCAATGGAGCAGAAAAAAAAGCATGGCCTCGCCGCCCAGATCCACCTCCACCAAAGCACCGACTCCAATGGGATGGTCGGTATAATCCGGCGCAACGAATCCTCGCAGATTGTGAACCTCGGCGGCCAGCGTCTTAAATTGCTCCGCATGACCGCGCGCCAAGTAAGAGGCCTCCAGCCCGCAGGTATCCCACTTCGTCTCCGCCTTCGATTCACTATTGGTCGCACCGGCCGATGCCCGTTCGTTCGCCGCCAGCAAGCGGCGCAATTCTTCGTCGAGCTCCGCTAGCAGCGCCTTGAGTATTTTCGCCTTATTCATCGTGCCAATGTACTCTCTCGCCGCCGGTTTATTCAAGCCAAGCCACGGCGTCTATTTTTCGCCAATCAATCTTGTGAAAACCAACATCCTGATATACATTTTTGAACTTTCCAGAATAGAGGCGACAAAAAGGAATTCCCCATGAATCAAAGTGAAAAGGAACTGAACGTTCTCTATAAAATTTCGCAGACCACATCTGCACGCCAACACAACATTTCCGAACTGCTCAACGATGTTCTGCAAATTATGGGAACCGACATGGGCGTGTTGCGCGGCGCACTCGCCCTGCGCAAACCAGGCACAGATATTCTTAATATCGAGGCATCCAGCGGCCTTTCAAATACTGAAATCCGGCGCGGACAGTATAAACTCGGCGAAGGAATCACGGGTCGTGTTGCCCAAACCGGGAAACCGGAACTGGTTCCCGACACGAGTAAATCGTCTGATTTCCTCAACCGAACCAAGGCTCGGGACGACCAAAAAACGGCCTTCCTCTGCGTCCCCATCATTCACAACAAAGAAATCATCGGCACGATGAGCATCGATCTGCCTACCGGGGGGAAAGAAGAACTGAACGGCTACTTCCTGTTCCTCCAGCATGTGGCGCACATCCTCGCATCGGCGGTATCGACCATCCGCGAGGAAATCGAGGAGCGCAATGCGCTCGAATCCGAAAACGAAATGCTACGCCGTCAGCTGGGCGACCGCTACAGCATCGACAACATGGTCGGAAACTCCAACTCCATGCGAGCCGTCTACGAGCAAATCGTCCAAGTGGCGAACAGCGCCGCCACCGTGCTGGTTCGCGGGGATTCAGGAACAGGAAAGGAACTCGTTGCGCGTGCCATTCACTTTAACAGCCCCCGCAAAAACAATGCATTCATCAGCATCAACTGCGCGGCCCTTCCCGAAAACCTGATCGAAAGCGAGCTCTTCGGGCACGAAAAGGGGGCTTTCACCGGAGCACAGCAACAACGTAAAGGCCGCTTCGAGCTCGCCAATGGCGGCACCATTTTCCTCGACGAAATCGGCGACATCTCCCCCGCCGTTCAGGTACGCCTCCTCCGTGTCCTTCAGGAAAAAACATTTGAGCGCGTGGGGGGAAACGAAACGATCACCGTCAATGTCCGCGTGATTGCCGCAACCAGTCGCAACCTCGAAGAAGGCATGACCAACGATACGTTCCGCGAAGACCTCTACTACCGCCTCAACGTCTTCCCCATCCTCCTGCCGCCCTTGCGTGAACGCAAGTCCGACATCCTTCTGCTGGCCGACCACTTCCTGCAAAAGTATGGAGACATGTATAGCAAGGCTATGAAACGTATCTCGACCTCCGCCATCAATATGATGATGGCCTACCACTGGCCCGGCAACGTCCGCGAACTCGAAAACTGTATCGAGCGCGCGGTTCTAACCTCCGCCGACGGCGTTATCCACGGCTTCAACCTGCCGCCATCCTTGCAGACCAGCGATGAAACGCATACCAACCTGCTCCCCGAAAACGGGGCCGACCTCAAGCAGATGGTCGAAGCCTACGAGCGTGAGATCCTGATCGATGCCCTTAAGAAGCACCGCGGCAATGCCGCTGCCGCCGCGCGGTATCTACAGACCACCCAACGCATCCTCAACTACCGCATCAAAAACCTCGGCATCAACCCGAAGAATTATAAGTAAAAGGTAACCGCAGAATGACGCAGAAAATCCGCAGGGCTCTTCAGGGAATTCCTTTCGTGGCCCAGGCTCCCTTGAAACTATCCTGCAAAGGCGACCCGCTGAGCCAACGTTATGTACCCGACTTTCTCTGCTACGAAAAAATCATCGTAGAAATAAAGCCCGTGAAAAATTTGACTGACGAGCACAGGGCACAACTCATCAACTACCTTAAAGCCACTGGGCACAAACTTGGCTTCCTCATTAACTTCGGACACCACCCTGGAATTGAAATCGAACGAATTGCTCTATCCCGATGATCACCAAATCATAAACCGCAGAAAAATATACAAGCAACTCATCTTTCGTTCTGCGTTATTCCGCGTATTCTGCGGCTAACTAATCCCATGAAAATAATCCGTCTAATTGAAGCATTGGAACAGCGGTTTTCGGCGGTCGGAATCGACAATGCCAAGCGCGTGTCTGAAGAACTTGTTGCGCATGTTCTGGGCTGCAAACCGCTGGAAATCTATTTGGATGCAGCCCCGCTCCCCCCGGAAAAACTCCAACACGTGGAAAAACTCTCCACGCGGATCGAAGACGGAGAACCTCTGCAATACGTGATCGGCCATGTTGACTTCTGGGGGCTTGAAATCAAATGCGATCCACGCGCACTCATCCCCCGCCCCGAAACGGAACTGCTCGTCGAAGAAGTCCTGAGTTCCAGAATTTGGGAAAACAAACCCGCCACGGTGGTCGATGTTGGAACCGGAACGGGCTGCATTGCCCTCACCCTCGCCGCACAGCGCCCGGATGCCGACTTCAAGGCCATAGACCTCCACCCCGAGGCGCTCGGCCTTGCCCGGGAAAATGCTCGCGCCCTCGGTCTGGAAGATCGGATTCTTTGGCTGAACAAATCGCTTCTCGACGACTGTGCACCGGAAAGCTGCGATGCCGTCGTTGCCAACCTGCCCTACATTTCCTCCGCCGACTGGAAAACCCTCGCCAAACCGGTTCGCGACCACGAACCAAAATCAGCGCTCGACAGCGGCCCCTCGGGCATGGAGCTCATTCAAGAACTCGCCACACAAGCACGCTATGTCCTCGTCCCCGGCGGCATGCTCTTCCTTGAATTCGGGTTCGACCAAGGCCGTGCGGTTTTCCAATGTTTAAGCAACCTCGGCTACCTTGAAATCCAGATCAAACACGACCTCGCCGGCCACGACCGCATCGCCATTGCCGAGAACCCGCAATGCTGAACCAAGCCGACAAACTGCGTGCACGTTTTTGCGAAAAGGATGCGGTCATTTTTGGAAAACGCAAACCCTGTTTCGGCCACGTTGTCCGGCTAAATCGAACCACCGCAACCGTGCAGTGCGACGACAACAAAGATGAATATCTCGTCCCTTTCGAATTGCTGGAGCACATCGACCCCGACCGGAAAACGGGCGATGAGAAAAAGATTGAAGCCGTTGCCGTACTCGCCTGCTCCCTCCTGCACGAACATGGATTAAAGAAATGGCGCTTTAAGTTCGATCACAGCACGCGCCGAGCAGGGTGCTGCAACTATCGTGACAAGATGATTTCGATTTCCTTTGACCTTGCACGCAATGCGTCCGACGAAGATATCCGCGATACGATTCTGCACGAAATCGCCCATGCAATCATTGGAAATAAACACAACCACGATGCCGTATGGAAAGAAAAGGCGCGGGAAATCGGGTGTAGCGGAAAAAGCACCCACCGACTCATATTTTCCCCACCCCGCTACCACGTCACCTGCGAGAATAAATGCTGGACACACACCGCCGAGCGCCGCAATCGGCGACTGGTCTGCCGCACCTGCGGCGGCAAGCTGGTCTACTCGGCCTATACCGCACCCGCCTGATACCATTTTCCGTTTGGTTTTTGGATAAACGCTTTCCCTCCCGCAGGTCGGGTGAAGCGTTACTACACCTTGACTGTAGCCCCGTTTCACCGTCAAAGACGGAAAACGGCGAAACTCGGGAGGGTATGACACCCCCCACGCGCTACTTGCTCTTTTTCTTTTTTCTTCCGCCGCCCTCGATCTGTTTCAGGGCATCTTGGGCTTCGACCTCAAGATCGGGATCAGACAGGCACGCTTTCACGGCGGCCTTGGCCTCGTCGCTTTTAGCCTTGCCCAACACCCCGAGAATCAGCTTCTTTTCATCGGAACGGCGGCATATTTCCAAGGCCTGAATGGCGGCTTCTTCATTGAGCTTTTTTTGACCCGCCAATAGGCGGGAGATGCCCCGAATGGCCATGACATGGTCGTTTAAGGGAGCAGACGGTTCCCCTGCAATTTGAAGCAACGCCGGAACGGCCTTGTCGTTTGGCCAGTTGCCAAGCAATTTAACCGCCTGCTTCCGCAAAGACTCGTCGGACGACTGAGCCGCCTTTACCACGGGCTCCAGCGCTTCGGCACTGCCAATCTGAGCCAGTGCCTGCAGAACCAGCGCTTGTCCACGTGGCGATGCTCCTGACATCCTCTTCACCATCACGGAAACCATATCCCCCTGATTCTCGGCCCGACGGACAATAAACACGCTGGCCTTTAAAAGATCCCGCGACAAAGGTGATTTTTCATGGGCCAGCATCAGATCGACCACCGCCCCCAGATCCTGATCCCGCCCAAGTATTTTGATCGCGAGCACGGCAGCTTTGGCCACCTGCTCGTCGGAATCGTCCGCATAGGCAAAGAACCGATCCATCATTTCAGTCCGACCCCGCAAAGCAAGCGCTTCGATGGCGACGGAGCGCTGTGCCCCATCACCGGATTTTGCGGCTTTCAACAACACCTCATCGACCCCTTCGGCATCGATCATCCCCAAGGCCTTCTTGGCCTCATCGTTTTCAACACCGGCTGCAAGCATAGGCTGCACCGCATCGGCTGTGCCGACCCGTGAAAGCGCCTTGGCAGCGGACACCCGCACATCCGCATCCTTAGAAGCGAGCAGGGAAACCATCACACTGGAATATTTCTTCTCACCACTAAACTCCAAAACGCCGAGTGCCTGAACCTGCAAGTGGGGTGGAAATTGATTCAGCCCCTTGGCCAGCAGGCGGTACAAGCCATCATCTCCGAGCTGGGATGCCGCTTCGATCACGGTAGTTTGAAAATCGGCCCGACCGGAAGCCATAGCCGTGACGGCGGCCTTGCGGTCGTTATTCATGGTCAATCCGAGCAGGGCCACGGCGCGAACTTCCTCCGACTCGGTGGCGGCATGGAGTTGCTGATAGACTTCCTTGCGATTCGTTTCGAAAAGCTCTGCGGTTAGAACCATCCGACGCGCACCAGCTTCTTTTTCACGACGGCTTAAAAGAGCCTGAATTCCCTCCGGTTCGGCCAGCCTTCCGAGCGCCTTTGCAGCGGCGGTGAAAACAAACGGATCGTTGCTGCTCAGATAGGGGGCAATAAGCGTGGAAGCTCCGACCTCGCTCCGTTCGCCGAGGGCAACAATCAATCCTGCCGTCCAGCGTGGATCTTTGGATTTCTTCAACTCCGACCGGAGAGCTTTCCCAGCCGCAGGCGACGGGTTGATCGCCAACGCCTGACGCACATCGTCGCGCAGGGGAAAATCGGTTTTCCTGAGCATTGCCGCCAATTCCGGAACGGATTCTTCAGCGCCAATGCGTTGAAGGTTGCGCACGAGCTGGGTGGCCACCGGGGCGGAGCAACCTTTGGCCAGCAAAGCGGTGATCTCTTTGCAAAGGGCAACTCGTTCGGTTTCTGCACCCGGACGCCCCGCTTTCGAACATTCGGCAAATAACGCGGCATTCGCTTCGGTTTGAATCGAAAGGTCGGAGGAATCCAGTGGTTCCACCAGTTCTCGTATGGTTGCATGCGAAGCCCCGGCAAGGAACAAGAGTGACAGTATAATTGTTTTTTTCATCGGAATTTTCCGGTTTAAAGACTGAAGGGCGCGCGGCGCGGGCGGGTGAGCCATTTGGAGGCTTCGGCATCGCCGACAATCTGCTCCTTGGCCGGATCCCATTGGATTGAGCGGTTGAGCCGCTCGCTGATGGCACTCAAGTGACAGACCGTTGCCGTGCGATGCCCAATTTCAACATCGGCGATGGGCCGCTTTCGGGTGCGGACGCAATTCAGGAAGTTGTCGTGATGACGCGGCGAGTTGTAGAGATGGATTTCGGAAGGATCGAGCGGCTTGTTGGCCAACTCGAACGGGGTCGTGACCAGTTTGCCCCCTCGGCTAACGCCGACCATGCCCTTATCTCCGTGAAATTCGATCTGCTGGCCGGATTCGGCTGGATGGTCGCGATAGATGGTTGGACCGTTGGCATATTTGTAGCCCTGCCATTCGGCCCCTTCGAACCCTTTGGGGAAGAAAAACTCGGGTCCACTGTGGTCCATGCCCAGTGCCCATTGGATAATATCGTAGTGGTGAGCTCCCCAATCCCCGTTTTTTCGAGATCCATATTCCCAGAAGTTACGCCAGCCACCACCGTAGAATCCCCTGACCCGTTCCGGGTTGTAGGGCATCGAGGGTGTTGGGCCCAGCCAGCGGTCATAGTCGAAGCCCTCGGGTATCGGCTCTTCGGCCAGCACGACTCCCGGCGCAAAATTACCCAGCGTTGCATAGACCGAGTGTACGTTGCCGATCCAGCCATTGCGCACCATCTCGGCGGCTTTTCGGAATGCAGGGTCAGAACGTTGCTGGCTGCCCACCTGAAGAACTGCACCGTGACGACGTACGGCATCGGACAGCATACGGCCTTCATGGATGGTTAGGCTCATCGGTTTTTCAACATAGACATCCTTGCCGTTACGCACCGCATTGAGCGCAATCGCCACATGCCAATGATCGGGGGTGATGACAAAACAAGCATCGATATCATCGCGATTCGTTATTCTTTCATGTTCCAGATAGGTATCACAACCCTTGTACGTTCCTGTTGAAGAATCTTCCGCATACTTTTCCTCTACCTTAACTTTAGCGGCTTCTCGCTTCGTGCGGTCGACATCGCAAACCGCGAGAATCTGAACTTCCTTGCGGGCGAGCATCGAACCAAAATGGCCCCGCATCATTTTCCCCATTCCAATCATGCCCAGCGTCAAGCGCTCGCTCGGGGCAGTGAAGCCACTTAACCCCAGAGCACTTGATGGAATGAGGGTTGGTGTCGCAATGGACGCGGCCGTTGCAACGGTTGTGTTGCGCAACAGATTTCGTCGAGATATCATGGCCGGGATCTTCTTCGTCATATCTATTCCTTATCGGATTAAATCCAATTCAATGAGGGTGTTGGTTATAGTGAAAAATAGAAATCGATACTTGTATATTCGACCCAACTACTTGTACAAAATCCGCATCAGGCTCCTGACATTAAAGGCAAGATCCTCGGGGGCGTGGGTGATGCAGGCCTCGAGCGAAGTGTGGCCGGCGGAAATGCTGAAGGCATAGTCGAACGTGTCGAGGAATGGATCGAGTTCGCCCTGCAACGCCCCCGAGAGCAACAGCGTTTTGGCCCCGCGTTCGCGGGCCATTCCGGCGAGCACGGAGCACAGTTTCCCAGAGGCGGTCTGGCCATCGGTGCGCCCTTCCCCGGTAATGAGCAAATCGGCACCTTCGAGCGCGGATGGAAGGCCAACGGTATCGGCAATGAGCTTTGCGCCGGATACGATTTCGGCATGGCAAAAGGCCCGCAGGCCATAGCCCAATCCGCCCGCGGCACCATCGCCGGGCGCGCCGGCAACACCTGCTATTTCCTGAAGGTTGGCCAGTCCCGCATCCAGCACGGGGATCATTTCCGGCGTTGCGCCCTTTTGCGGGCCAAAGACCGGCGCCGCACCATCTGGCCCCGTCAACGAGTTGGTGACATCGCACGCCACTTGAATTTTCGCGTTTTCCAAACCTTGGAAAACCCGGGAGTCGTCGATGGAGAAAATCCCGGATAGCGCACGGGTTTCTTCGCCATTTGCATCGAGGAAACGGTAGCCGAGTGCTTGCGCCATTCCAACCCCGCCGTCGACCGTGGCGCTGCCGCCAATGCCCATGACAACCGA
>JAOZKS010000258.1 GCA_029935255.1 Pontiella sp. | reverse complement strand
TTGGTGGTAAAAAACAAGATGTGGTAGACGGTTGAGTAAAGTGCATACCCCTTAAACAAAATAACGAGTTAGGCGGACCCCTTTGGAGGATAATACTTATTACACATCGCCATGACCGATTTGCAGCTAAACAAAATCACGGACTGGTTCACCCGCTATACGCGAACCTTTGCCTCCAGTGATGGGTGCTTTCATCCACCCCTTCAATTAAAGGTGGATCATAGCCAGCGCGTGGCGGACAACGCCCGTCAACTAGCGAGGGATCTTGGCTGGAACCCATCGGAGGCCAACCGCGCGGAGGCATTGGGCTGGCTCCACGACGTGGGCCGCTTTTCGCAGTTTGCAGAGTTCGGAACCTTTACCGATGCCACCTCCGTCAATCACGGAGAACGCGGATGGGAAATTGTTCGGGAAGATGGAATCCTCTCCCCGTTAACGACTGAAGAGCAAAATGCCCTTCTCGACGGCATCCGCCATCACAACGCAAAAACCGAACCGGATCATCTAGACGAAGAGAGCTTGCGCTTTCTCAAACTCATCCGCGACGCCGACAAACTCGATATCTTCCATATTGTCCTGACCTCCATCCAACGGGATGGATTCCAGGACCTTCCCGGCATGCTGCCGCAAGTGGAGCTTAAGGGGTCGGCAAACCCCAAGGTCATTCATGAAATCCAAACCCGTCGAACCTGTTCCATCATGGAAGTGCGATCCCTCGTGGACTTCCTGCTCATGCAGCTCTCCTGGATCTACGACCTGAACTATTCCGCATCCTTCCGCCAGATCATCGACCGGGACATCATTGACGATCTGGAGCGGGAACTCCCCCGCGATCACCGAATTGAACAGATTGTCCACGCCGTCCGCAGCCACATTGAACAAAATACTTGACCCGATTCCACTCACGAGTACCCTTTCCTTCCATGCGTCCAGCGACTTGCCATAGAACAAGGAATCCACTAGCCCTCTGGGCCATGTTGCTGTTCCTTGGGGTCTATGTTTTGGCCGTGCCGTTCCATACGCTTTTCGAGGAGGGTGGCTGCCACGATGCTCAATGTGCCTCGCACAAAGATCGTCCGGAACCACCAGCGCATGGTCACGAAACGTGCGTACTGTGCGCACTTGCCGACACGCCCCTTGAGATGCCGGTAATTACCCTTGCGTTGCTGTTGGTCGGTGGCTTCCTCTTGCAAATCGTGGTTTCGTTTGTGGAACCCATGATGCGCTTTCCCGTCGCCGTTCCACCCGCGCGCGCGCCTCCTGCGGTATAGTTTTTAGCCTATACCACATGGGTGTCGCTCTTGGCGGTGATGCCCTTCTTTTCACTTCTGCAGGAGTATTATATACATGCGCTTTATCTCTATTTTATTGGGGGTCGGCCTCGCGGCGACCCTGTACCCCGAATTGGCTTTCGGCAACGACACGGACAATCTGGATGCAATCAGGCAAGCCGCTCAGGCGGCTCTTTCCTCCGACACACCATCGGCTCCGGAGGAGGAAACCTTTACGGCGGGATCGATGGGGCTTCAGGCACTAAATCCCGAAATCAGCGTCACTGGCGATTTCCTCTGGCGATACTCGGATACAAGCGAACAAACATCCGATTTTATCTTTCGAGGGCTGGGGCTGCACTTCCAAGCCTATCTGGATCCCTACACCCAGTTTAAGGCTGCGGTGGGGGTTAACGAAGAAAAGGCGACATTGGGCGAGGCCTATCTGACGCGCTTCGGGGTGTTGCCGGGCCTCAATCTCACGCTGGGAAAGTTTCGCCAACAGTTCGGCGTGGTCAACCGCTGGCACAAGCACGCATTGGATCAGGTGGATTTCCCGATGGCGCTTCAGGCAATCTTCGGCCCGGGCGGCCTGAACCAGAGCGGGGTATCGGCCGACTGGATGATTCCGGATGTTCTACCGTGTTCGCAAAAATTGACCCTCCAGGTGACCGACGGCAGCAATGCCGGAATTTTTTCGGAAAACGAGGACAACAGCCCCAGCGTATTGGCGCATTACAACACCTTTTGGGATCTAACCGATTCCACCTATGCCGATGGCGGGCTGAGCCTTATTTATGGCGAAAACAACACATGGGATACCTCCGGCGGAACACTGGATCCAGAGGAGAAGGCGCTGGGAACGTGGGTGGCTGGAGCAGACCTGACCTTGTTGTGGGAACCCGCCGACAATATGCGCTACCGCAATTGGGTCTGGCGAAACGAGATCTATTTCCTGAACAAGGATCTGCTCGCACCCGACGGTTCCGGCGAGGACTCGATCCATGCGTGGGGGTTGTACAGCTACCTCGAAAGCAAGATTGCCCGAACGCTCATACTCGGAGTTCGGGGGGACTATTTTGTTCCGGATACCAAGCCCTACGAAATGGCTGCCGCCCCCGGCCTGCCCGGCCAGAGTGTTACGGCCGATGATGCCTACCGCTGGCAGGTCGGTCCTTATTTGACTTGGAACCAAAGCCCGTTCGTCCATTTTCGCCTTGAATACAACCACCAAAATGGCGCCGGCACCGGCCCCGCCGAAAACACGCTCTGGCTCCAGTGCATCTTTGCCGCCGGACCGCACAAGCACGACCGTTACTAATTTTTCAATTAAGGAGTTTTATCATGAAACCATTTATCATTTTTTCATTCATTTTCGCCGGAATACTTTCCGGTGCGGCAGCCAGACCACTCAATGTGGTTACCACCCTGCCCGATTATGCCTATATCGCCGAACAGATCGGCGGGGAGCGCGTTGCGGTGCAAGCCATCGTGCGCGGCGAGCAGGATGCGCACTATATCCGCCCCAAACCTTCGTTTATCTCGATGGTTCGAAAGGCCGATGTCTTGATCGAAACCGGGTTGGATCTGGAGATGTGGCTGCCGTCCGTGATTGATAAGTCGGGGAACACCCGCATACGCAGCGGACAGCCGGGCTATGTGGCCGTTGCAAAGAATATTGCATTGCTGGAAAAACCCAAAACGGTATCGCGCATCGAAGGGGGCGTGCACCTGTACGGCAACCCGCACATCACCTGCAGCCCGGTGAACATGCGTGCCGTGGCCCGCAACATTGCCGCAGGACTCATCAAAAACGATCCCGCCGGAAAAGCCTTCTATGAACAACGACGCGAGGCCTTTGTCCGAAAACTTGATGACCACCTATTTGGAAATCCGCTGGTGGAGATGCTCGGCGGCGACACCCTCGCCGGGCTGGCCGCACAGGGTAAACTCTACGGCTTCCTCGAAAAACAAAACCACGAAGGAGCCCCGATGATCGATCGGCTGGGCGGATGGATGAAGAAAATGGAACCGCTCCGGCGCACCCCCATCGTCACCTATCACAAAAACTGGGTCTATTTCACCCGCCTATTCGAGTTGGAAGAGGCGGGAACCATCGAACCCAAACCCGGAATTCCCCCCTCGCCAAGGCATGTCCTCGAAATCACCAAAATGATGCAAACACGCCATATCGGAGTGATTCTTGCCGCCAACTATTTTGATGAACATAAGATTAAAACCGTTGCCTCCCGGGTGAATGCAAAAGCCGTTATTGTCCCCCTCTTTGTGGGCGGTGCCGTCGGAACCGACTCCTACTTTGATCTGGTGGATCGATGGGTCAACGATTTAGTGGAGGCCTCGGAACACCCATGAGCGCCTTTCTTGATTTCATCATCATGCAAGTCGGTTTGATTGCCGTCGTGCTACTGCTGCACACCTATCTCGGCTTGCACATTATCCGAAGGGGCATCATCTTCAGCGATCTGGTTCTCGACCAGCTCGCGGCTCTGGGGGTGATGGTTGGCATTGGCATCGGAGTGCATTACGGAACGGCGATGTCCTATCTGGTTTCATCCGCGTTCGTACTGCTGGGATGCGTGCTGCTTGCCGTCCTTCATCCTCGGAACCGGCAAATCCCCCGCGAGGCCATCATTGGAATCCTCTACGGATCGGCACTGGTTGCATCGTTGCTCGTGGCGGACAAAATGCATGACGGCGGCAGCAGCCTGAATAAAACACTGGTGGGCTCCATGCTGTGGGTTTCATGGCCGCTGGTCGGTATTACCAGTGGGGTGTATGCGGCCATTGCGCTGTTTCATTTCTTTTTCCGT
>JAOZKS010000638.1 GCA_029935255.1 Pontiella sp. | reverse complement strand
TTGCAGATTCCTTTAATGTAGCTCCACTTTACCTGCTGTTTTTCCAGATATTCCAGATCGTAGATAAACCAGCGAATCACATGGCGCAGGCGCCGTTCGTCTGAAGTCGAAAGCCGGTTGATCCAATAATAATCGGCGGCCATGATTGCCAGCTCCATCATGACTTTATCGAAGTCGGTGGTCTGATTCATTTCCTTGGTTGAATATTTCCCGGTCGTGTCGAGGTTCAGCTTCCGCCGCCAGTCGTCCTTGCGGGCGATCTCGCCATTAAGGCGCTGGGCCTCGGCCATATACGCCGCATCAACAAGGCGGCGATAGTGAGCCTGCTGTCTTCCATTTTGGCTTAGGGGTTTCATAGTTCGTTCCTCCAGTTAATCAATCGTCTTCGCATCAGCGAGCAGGGCCTTTTTGACAGAGTAGTGGGCAATCTCGCCGTCGAGCAGCTTGGCACCGGTTACCTTGCGACCCGCCAGCAGGACATCCTTGATGCCTTCGGACACAATCTTGTGTTTGGTCTTGAAGCACTCGGTCATCTTCTGCTCGACCACGAAATCGAGCGCAGCCGTCTTGTTGATGAATTTGACCTTAGTGGCCTTGTGCAGGCCGAAGTTGCCGAAGCTCGTCTTCACCTTGCGCGGCTTTTGAAACTCCTCGGTGTGCTCGTCGATATATTCCGCCAACGCCTCGCGCTTGGCATCGAGGTCGGGATCAATCATCACAATCTTGGAGGCGACGTTCTCTTTAATCGTTGCAATGCGCGCCTCGGCCATCGCCTTCGCGCGGGCAATCTTAATTTCGCTATTGGCGATTTGGTCGAACAGCACGGCGGCATCATCGAGGGTTTTGATCGCGCTCTCGCGGTGGTCTGATAGTTGGGTTGTGCTCATAGGATCTCCTTTAATTTTTGATTACTAATTTTTGATTTTCGATGCCTTCAGTTGGGCGGCACAGGTTCACACCAGTGGGTGATGCCCGCTCGGATGAAGAGGCAATCGCCGTCCCACCACTTTCCATTTTCGTGATAAGCCGTGCGCATGTCGTCTTCGTCGATGTAGCAAAGCACCATGATGTCGTCGTCCGGCATACAATCCTCCACGCAGATCCAATCCACCACCTTCGTG
>JAOZKS010000257.1 GCA_029935255.1 Pontiella sp. | reverse complement strand
TCTTTCGTTCCTCAAGCCTCGCTTCGCGTCCAGCCTCGTTGGGGCGGGCTTGTGTGTTGAATCCAGCTTTGCAATGGGTAGAGACGTCTTGTGTTCTTTCTGAACGAGGCAGGATGCCTCGTCTACGCTAGGGCTGCTTTTCTTCTGTCAAGGCGGGGGTTTACTTCAATTCCGTCTCTGGTAATATCTTCCGCAATTCAAATCAGTAACGGAGAGGAATTCATTATGCGCAGCGACCGAACTAAAAAGGGAATCGAACGGGCTCCACATCGGAGTCTGATGCGGGCGACGGGAATGACGAATGAGGATATTAAGAAGCCGTTCATCGCCATCTGCAACTCGTTTAATCAAGTGATTCCGGGGCACGCGCATCTCGATGAGGTGGGTTGGTTCATCCGGCAGGCCGTGCGCGAAGCAGGCGGCACTCCGATTGAATTCAACATGATTGGGGTCTGCGACGGCATTGCGATGGGCCACGCGGGCATGAAGTATTCCCTGCCCAGCCGCGAGCTGATTGCGGACTCGGTCGAAACGATGGTCGGTGCCCACGCCTTCGATGCGATGATCTGCATCCCGAACTGCGACAAGATTGTGCCGGGCATGATCATGGGCGCGTTGCGCGTCAATATTCCGACCATCTTTGCGAGCGGCGGCCCGATGAAGGCGGGCAAGACGAAGGCGGGCAGGGTCGTCGATCTCATCAGCGTTTTCGAGGGGGTCGCCGAGCACAAGCAGGGCAAGATTTCTGATGAGGAGCTGGAGGAACTCGAATGCAAGGGCTGCCCGAGTCAGGGCTCCTGTTCCGGCATGTTTACGGCCAACTCAATGAATTGTTTGTGCGAGGCGATCGGTTTAGCGCTTCCCGGGAATGGCACGATTCTGGCCATTGATCCGGCTCGTAAGGAACTGTGGCGCGCGGCCGCGTTTCGCGCGGTTGAAATGGCGAAGGCCGATGGTCCGCTACCGAAGGATATCGTTACGCAGGAGTCGCTCGACAATGCCTTTGCGCTGGATATGGCGATGGGCGGAAGCACCAACACCGTTTTACATACGTTGGCCATTGCCAATGAAGCAGGGGTTCAGTACGACCTCGAACGTATCAACACGGTTTCGAAAAAGTGCCCGAACATCTGCAAGGTGTCGCCGTCCTCGAACTATCATATTGAAGATGTACATGCCGCAGGCGGGATCAGCGGCATTCTTGGCGAAATCACCAAAAAGGACGGGCTACTGAATCTGGCCTGCCCGACGGTTACCGGAAAGACACTCGGGGAAAACATTGCCGGTGCTGAAAGCAAGGATCTTGAGTGCATCCGCAAGGTTGAAAATGCGTATAGCGAAATCGGCGGCCTTTCCATTCTTTGGGGGAATCTGGCCGAAGGCGGTTGCGTGGTGAAGAGCGCAGGAGTCGATCCCAAGATGCTTGTTCATACCGGCCCGGCAGTCATCTTTGAATCGCAGGAGGAAGCGTGTGAAGGGATTCTGGCCGATAAGGTGAAAGCGGGCGATGTGGTGGTGATCCGCTACGAAGGCCCGAAGGGCGGGCCGGGCATGCAGGAAATGCTGGCACCAACGTCGTACATCATGGGGCAGGGGCTTGGCGATAGCGTGGCACTGATCACGGATGGCCGCTTCAGTGGCGGAACGCACGGAGCCTGCATCGGCCACATTTCACCGGAAGCGGCCGAGGGCGGATCGATTGGCTTGATCCGCGCGGGCGACATCATCGAGATCGATATTCCCAACAATAAGCTGGCCGTTCAGCTTTCCGATGAGGAGCTTGCTGAACGTCGGAAGGATTGGACGGAGCCCGCGCCGCGCTTCACCTCCGGCTGGCTTTCGCGCTACGCCAAGATGGCCACCAACGCCAGCAACGGCGCGGTGCTGAAAGGATAGCGCCGGATGAAGTTAAGCGCCGGGCCAGCATTGGGTTTGTGTCTGCTCGTCCTTTCACTTCTGCACAATGTTTCGGGGGGAAATCTCCGGACATTTGCGGAAGAGGCGACGAGTACTCCGGCGGCGGATTCAAAAAATAAATCAACGAAAAACTCCTCGGGTACTGATACAATCGCCAACTCCTCGTTTGGAACGGGAACGTATCCCGCTGAAGATGGCGGCGAAAGTTTTCTGGAAGGATTCTATGCATGGCTCGTCACCGCGCCGTTTGAGTATCGGCAGGATGATCCGTCCGGCTCTTTGGCCGATGGCGAAGACGGGGCAATGGGGCGGCGGCGCCTTTTCCCACAACATCTCCTCGGCGAGGCTACTGTGCCGTATGTGCGGGTTGATTATAATTGGCAGTCGATCGATTCCGATATCGATGCCGACGATTTTCGTATAGAACTCGGTTATAAGCTCTTGGCCTTCCATGGTCGAGCAACTCAATACAAAGACCAGTCCGACGGCTTTGAGCTGGATATAGAGCAGTATTACGGTGTGGTTCGCTACGGCGGCTACCGACCGGATTTCCTTCCGGGCACGTTCGAGGCGGGCATTGGCTTGGGCATGAGTCGAATTAAAACGAACGATTCAACGATCGGCGATGAATCCGGCACGGCGCTGACCTTTCCTCTTAAATACTACCCCGTGCAATGGTTCGGTGTTGAGTTTCGTCCGGCCTGGTACACCTTCGTTGAAAAACGAGTGGGCGACTACGACGGCTCTGTCAGCTTCGGCTATCGGTATCTCCAGATTCGGGGTGGGTATCGGTGGATGACGCTTCAAGGTTCGGGAACCTTCAACGACGGGCCCTATGCCGGCCTGTCGCTTTCCTTCTAAAACCCCACCGAATGGGAAAGCCCGAATTGCGCTTTCCAATGCGTGGAAACATCTCTAAAGTTCCGTCGTTAATCGGGTATGAGGGAGAAGGATATGGCCGAAAAATTAAAGGAAGGCATAAGGAAGTTTCTAAACTTCCTTCAACATGATTTGTGGCGGATCGATCTGGTGCACGACACCAAGCTCCACGCCTTTGGAGTCGAAGTTCTACGGGTTACCCATCTCGTGCTCAAAGGCGTGAAAGACGACAACTGCAAACTCCACGCCTCTGCTCTCACCTACGCCACGCTCATGGCGATGGTTCCGTTCCTGGTGATTCTTTTTTCGATCGGCAAGGCCATTGGCTTTACGGCTGCGGAGGAATTGATTCTCCGGGTTTCGGCGGATATGCCGGAGCAGATCCAGGAGTTTCTTCATAACGTGCTGGAAATTGTGGGGGGGATCAATCCGGCCGCATTGGGTGCGATTGGCGGCGTGATTTTCTTAGTCATCATTTTCAAGCTGTTGAGCGGAATCGAGGAGTCGTTCAACCAAATTTGGGGGGTGAAGGCTTCTCGCGGGATTGGCGACAAGATTCGGAACTATCTTTCGGTCCTCGTCATTGCACCCTCGCTGATGCTCGTGGCCAATGCCGGATCGGCGGCCATTCAGACCTCGGCAGATCAGATCGAATGGCTAGGCCCGGTTGTTACTTCATTGATTCAACTGGCACCGATCCTGATTCTGACCTTGGCTTTTGTGGCGGTCTTTATGTTCCTGCCCAACACACGGGTGGGTTTCAAGCCTGCCGCGACCGGAGGGCTGACGAGCGCAATTCTCATTATCGTGGTGCAGTCGATCATCCTGAAATTCAGCGCCTCGTTATTCCAGAAATACGCGATCTATGGTTCCTTTGCTTCCATTCCGGTCTTCCTGTTCTGGCTTCATCTTAACTGGACGATCCTACTTTTCGGGGCCGAGCTCGCCTTCGCCATCCAGAACCGCGACACCTACGCCGAAGAGCAGGCCGCCGTCCGCGCCAGCATGGTTTCCAAGCTGTGGGTTTCCTTCTCTGTAATGCAGGAGGCGGTACGGGTTTTTCAGGGGGAGGATGCCGCGTTCGATTCCGTGGCCTATGCCCGCCGGAAGAATATTCCGGTTCGTCTCATGAACGAGATCGTCGAGATCCTCGACCGCGCCCGCCTGCTCGGTTCGGTCGGCCCCGAAGGGGTGGGCAACTATGTCCTGCTGCAAGCCCCCGAGCATGTCACCGCAAAAAAAATCTACGACCTCATGATCTCCGATGGTTCCTCCCCGGAAGATCTCGGGCTCGTTAAGGATCTCATTACTGACGAACTTCTC
>JAOZKS010000034.1 GCA_029935255.1 Pontiella sp. | reverse complement strand
TTGCTGCTCGGTTGGAGTTTACTCATCCAATCCACGGGAAAAGGCTTTCTTTCGAAGCACCGTTACCCAATGATATGCACCTTCTCATCGGAATTTTGCGGAACGAATTTAATGGCTGAAACTACATTCCATACTCTGATTGCCAATCTGGAAAACTATCTGGAATACCAACGCGACGAAGGAGTTCAGCGACTGGAGGTTGACCGCGCAGTATTGGCGGAGCTGGCTAGGGAGCCGTCGGAGGAACCGGTTGTGGCGACTGAGCCGACGGCGGCGGTAAAGGAAGTGGCCGTTCCGGATAATTTCGGGTCATTGGAAGAAATCTCGGCACATATCTCTTCCTGCCGCAACTGCCCGCTTTTCCATGCCCGCACGAATACGGTTTCGGGCGAAGGGAATGCCGATTCGCCCGACATTCTTTTTATTGGCGAGGGGCCGGGGGCGGATGAGGATGCTCAGGGCCGTCCGTTTGTGGGAAAGGCGGGTCAGCTTTTGACGAAGATGATCGAGGCGATGGGCTATGAGCGGGAGCAGGTTTTTATTGCCAATGTCGTGAAGTGCCGCCCGCCGGGCAACCGTACGCCACTTCCCGAAGAGATGGAAAAGTGTATGCCCTATCTGCGGCAGCAGATTAGGCTGATCAAGCCTAGGGTCATCGTTGGATTGGGGGCTACGGCCATCAAGGGGTTATTAGGCAAGACTGCGGGAATCACTCGGTTGCGCGGCACATGGCAGGACTGCGAGGGCATTAAACTCATGCCGACGTTTCATCCATCGTACCTCCTGCGCGACCCGTCGAAAAAGAAAGTGGTCTGGCAGGATCTGCAATTGGTGCTTAAGGAATTGGGCAGGGAGCCTTCGTCAAAGGGGAAATAGGCGACTTTGGATGAATGTTGATAATAGATTAATAGTCTTTGTGTTTTTCACTGGAAAGATACCCGCTTTTGCCTAGTATGGCGCGCAATCATGGTTCGTGACGCAAATTTTAATGATGAAGCCCCGCAAGCAGAGGATGTCGGTCCTTCTGATGTGGATCTGGTTATTCAGGCTCAAAAGGGAGATGTGCATGCATTCGACGAGCTGGTTGAGCGCTATCACGGCAGGATCTATGGCCTGACCTACAACATGACGAGCAACCGCGAGGATGCCGAAGACCTTACGCAGGAGGTTTTTGTGAAGGCCTACGAGGCTCTGCCTCGTTTTAAGGGGAAATCCTCATTTTACACATGGCTCTACCGCATCGCCGTTAACAAAACCATCAACTACCGCAAAAAGCGCAACCGCAAGCGTGCGCTGAGCTTGGATCAGTTCGATCAGGAGATCAAGACAGACGAGGTTTACCATGACCTGACCACCAAGGGATCGCCTCTGCGAAACCTAAGTTTGTCGGAACTTCAAATAAAATTGAACGAAGCTCTGCAAAGCCTGTCTGAAAAGCACAGAACCGTTGTGGTTATGCATGATATGCAGGGTATTCCACACGAAGAGATTGCAAAAGTGGTGGGGGCATCGGTTGGCACGGTTCGATCTCGGTTATTCTACGCAAGAAGGCAGATGCAGGCAGAACTAGCGGAATTCATGTAATGACAGACAATAATAACAGTATGGAAATGATGGAAGAGGATCAGGTGGATCCGTTGCTTCGGCAACTGTTGCTCCTTAAACGGTACGAGACTCCCGTGGCTAGTCGTATCACCAAAAACAAGCAGAACATCATGCGTAAGGTTCGTGAAATCAGCCACCGGAAGCATTGGAATCTGGGCGACCTGCTCGAGATGAACATCCCGTGGTTCTTTGCGGAACCGCGCTATGGCATTGCCGCGCTATTCATTGTTTTCGGCGGACTTCAGTTTCTCGGAATCAGTTCGCAAAAACATGCGACAGGCAAAACCGGGATATACACCTCCGACAATAGCATTGCGGCATATGATTCCAGCGGTGGAATTACCGCTACAAACTCAATTTCCTATCCCCAGCTACCTAATAATCTAGAGCTTTTTGCCCTCCCTAGCGGTGGCGACGGCAGCATCATTCCTGCCGGACGCCTTGAAGAGCGATAACCATTTCTCCTGAATGAAGAAAGCACCCCCGCAGTTTCGAGGGTGCTTTTTTCTTGTACGTCAGACATGACTCGTGGCTGGGATGGAAGGTAGGCGGAATTCAAGGGCTAGGTTAGAAAGTAGCCTGTTCAATGAGTTGATCGATGGTTAGCAGAAGGGCTCCTTGGAGCTTTCCTTTGCGGGTGGTTTCAATGGTGCACCGATCAAATGACAGGGTGAGAGACCGTTTGCCTGCCTTGCTCCGGAGAGTCTCGATATACTTAGGATAGGCTTCGGCAAGGCGGCTGTAGACAAAGAGCTTTTTGGGATTGAAGATATTAATGACGGCGGCGATACCTTTTGCCTGTTCTTCGATTACTTTAAGAGCGGCTTCGGTAGTTCGTTGCTCACCTTTTTCAAGCTGTAGCAGGGCTTCATCCATGGGTGAGCCGGTTTCTGTATGAAAAACAAGGTCGCTTGCGAGTGTTTCAAGACAGCCACGATTCCCGCATCCACAAAGTTTTCCATCAGGGTTCATGACGATGTGTCCGATTTCGCCGGCAAAACCAGAAGTTCCTGAGAGGTATTTTCCGTTGGCGACGACGCTCATGCCAACACCGGCGCTAAAGTCGATCGTGATATAATCAGAGAGATCATCGGTCGCCTTCGGCTGAGCGCGATTCAGTGCTTTTTCTTCGTGCATGAGGATGGACGGACAGTTGAGCCGTTCGCCAAGTTCCTTTGCCGGGCAGGTTTCTTCCAGCCAGTGAAGGTTCGGGTTGAGCATGCTTTTACCGGAATCCTTTTCAATGAGCCCGGGAATACAAACGCCGAGAAGCCGACAGGGTGCTTCGAGTTTTTCTCTGAGGCGGGTGAATTCCTTTTCTATGCGGGCAAATAAATTTTGAAGATGGTCCCCGGTAGGGAAGCTTATTTGGTTCCGGATCAAGAGTTCGCCTTGCAAATCAGAAAAGCAGAGTGTGGTGGTTTCCACATCAATCACGATGGCTCCCACCTGCAAAGTAGGGGCAAGCCGATAGAGGATTTTGGGGCGACCGAATGATGTGTCGCGTTCCGGGCTTTTTTCAATCACATGATCCGTTTCCAGTTGGGCGTAGAGTTTGGTCATTGTAGTCGTGCTGATGCCCAGTTCGCGTGCCAAGTCGATTTTAGAAAAAACCTCCATCTGCCGCATCTGCCGGATAACCGCTTTCAGGTTGACTTGACGCACGATATGGGGAAGTCCGTAACGGTTCGTTTTTTTCACCTTTTCCATTGGAACAGCATGCTCTGAGCGTGCGATAGATAGCAACATCAAAACAAGGGTTCGGATATAAAGTGACCTGCCCCCATACATTGGGCAGAACCTAATGAGAGTCCTGCCGAGTTTATTCCCCCAGATAAATCAACAACTTGTCCTGACTGAGGACGATGAGGTCGCCAATGCCGTCGCCATTGAGATCTCCGGATTCGACATCGTGCGGCTCGGTACCGCGGTTTTGTTTTCGGTTCACGAAGTCGGACGTGAGAAAAACCTCGAATACGAGTTCCTTGTGCAGTTCGCCATCAATCTGAGATACGATCTCGATGGCTCGGTTGGCGGGGTCGACAAGCGCCACCATGGGCCGGGGAGGGGAACCCAGCTTGATGGCCTTGGCATAGGCCAGCATGGGGTCTTCGGATGGCGACACATATTCTGCTTGCGATACAGGAGCCAGGCGGGTTCCGTTGCTTTGGATTTCGTTCAGTCCGGTGCGGTCAAGCAGGATGATAGTATCGCGGTTCTTATTTTTCAGTTGCACAAGGTCGAAGATGGTTTGTTCGGCATCCGGAATATGAATCTTTCCCCAGTCGTCGCTTTCGGCATCGAAACGAACGAGGTCGCCAGCGTTACGGTCGTAGAGCAGGGTGCCGGGCGATCCATCAATCAGTTTATATTCCGTGGACGCAATGAGTTCGCCGCGCGGGTTTTCCGGGTTGAATTGGCGGGTGACTTCATAGCGGTCGCCCTGCCATTTGAAACGCCGGGCGATTGCCTTTTGTGAAACGATAAGCTCCGTGCCGTCCCCTGGGGCTCCAAGTCGAATATTGGAAAGGACAAGCGACTGGGTGAGGGCTCGGAAGGATTCGCTGGTGAGAGACTCGATTTTTCCGTGATCGAAAATGGACATTTTCGGGGTGTCGTAAGCCATGAAGAAGAGTAAGCCAATTTTATTTTCCGGAAGTTGGAATGCCAGTAGGTCCGCCGGATCGTTTTGCATGTCGAGGGGATGGACTTCGACGTTTCCTCCGCCGTTCTCCATGCGGACGAGTTGCAGTTCTTTGTCGTCGTTTTTGCAGACAAACCAGCTTTCGTCGAGGGATTCGATGGCGCACCCCGCGAGCACATTGCCCGGTGTCTTGAGGATGGCGGGGAACCGCTCGAGGGATTCCGCCGAGTGCTGCGCTGCAATCTTTTCTTTTTTGCTGACCACCAGAATATCGCCGCTGGCCAGACGGGAGAGGCGCGTAACCTCAGAGAGGGTATCAATGCGCCGAGGCTCGGGGTCGAGTCCGTCCGCTGAGCCATGATAGAGGTGGAGGCGGCTGAGTTCGGGTGCGGCGACCAGCAGATCGTCGTATCCATCGGAATCGAAATCGGCGGCTACCCATGCCGGGGGTGCTTTCTTGCTGGTTCCTTCAAGCCCGATGCGGGCGGGCGAGATTTCCTGTGCACTCAGGAGAGGGGGTTGTTCTTTCTCGTCAAAGTCGTAGAGGCGAAATGCAAGTCGATTGCGCAGGATCATGCCGATCTGGGGGGGGGAGCCTTCGGGTTGAAGAATATCCATGTAGTGCCGCGGCGGGAGATCGATCGGCTGCTCGATTCCATAGAGCCCTTCACCCTTTCCAAAGCGAACTTTCAAAGGGTTCCGGGTGGCGGTGAAGTGGAACGCGAGATCCGCGATTCCGTCGTTGTTGATGTCGGCTATATCGCCATAAAAACTTTTATCGACGGAGAAGGTGAGGGTCTTTTTCTCCAGAAAAGGAGCCGCTTCGCTGTTCCAGTGCAGGTCGGCCTGGTTCCGGCGGCAGACCAGAATATCTTTCTGCCCGTTTCCATTCAGGTCGCCCACCTGAATGGTGGTAACGGAGGTCGGGTTTTTGATGAATATACGGTTCGGTTCGCCAAACAATCCGTCTTCCTGTTGATAGCGAATCTGAAGACCAATCGCGGTGCCGAAGGTGATGATGTCGAGCCGCCCGTCGTCGTTGAGGTCGTCCACGCGCAAGGCCTTGAGGCTTTGATCGACAATCATCCCCTTGTTTTCAAACTGGTCTTCCAGTTCAGGGAGCGTGTCTGTGCCCTCTATATCCGGTTTCCGAACGAGTATTTCAAGCCGCGAAATATGGTTGTTGGAAAAGAGAATGTCATCGAGTCCGTCGCCATTAATATCGGAGACGATCAATCGGGATATTCCATTTTCAAACTTGTAGATTTCCAAGGGTTGGAAACCAAAGTCGCGTTGTGTTTCGTCGGCGATTGCCGAGGAGGCGATAAGAGTTGTGATTATGAAGGGGGCAAACTTTAACATTCGAAATTCCTTGTTCGATATTCAAGCGGTTCTGCCGCGTTAGTATTTAAGGGTGATGCGCTGGTGGAGGCCCTCGTTGGTGGCTTCCGCATATTGGTAGGAGACGTTGAAGAACGAGGCGATGTGATCGGCGGGGGGGAGCTTGTTGAAATCCGGCGGGGGCAAGGGGGAACCGCTTTTGGCCCAGTTTCGCTGCATGAGTGTGACGTACTCGGGTTTGCTGAGTTCCCGCACAATGACCGCCATGTTTTTCTTCCAGTCGATGGCGCTATAGCCAAATGCGCGGGCGGGCACATGCTCTCGCAATCCTTTCACGAGCGGTGACCGTTCGAATGCATCGTTGGCTGCGGCATCGCTGCTTTGGCTGCGGATCACTTGACGGAGCCCATCGGGTTGACCGTAGAGCAGGTAGTCGCCTGAAATACCAAAGGCCATGGTATCCGGATCATCGTTCTTAAGGGTGTAGATGGTGTGGTCGAGGAATTCGATGATTTCAAGACCGACCGCCACCTGAGGTTGCAGAGCCGGAGCGGCCAGTGCGGTTTCGAGTCCGGTCTTGAACGCCATGGCATCCTTCAGTTCAATGGCTACGACGGACACTTGTTGGTCGGCTTCGGCCACGGCGAATGAGACATATTTTGTGGAAAGGTTCGCCAGCAGATCCTGTTCGAAATCAATACCTGCCTGTTGCTGGATCATGGCTAGAATCATGTCGAACTGCGGTTTTACGGCGGGCATGGCTGTGGCGAGCACATTCGGGATTTCCTGCCAAAAACGCAGTAGGTTGAAGCGTCCGACTTCGATGGATGCAATCGTTGAGGGAATGAAGGTGACGGTCGGAAGTTCCGAGGGCTGGGTATCTAAAATCGTAAAGATACCTTTGGTAAGGTCCGACACGCGCAGGCGGCTGTCGGCCACCAGCTCGTCCGCTTTAAGTTCGAGTTTGAGCGAATAGTTTTCGATCCCCATGATCCCAAGGGCATCGAAGAGGAGTTCGGAATCCATGGTTCCGGGGTTGTCGGCCAGGTTTTTGTTTTCGTCTTCGACAAATTCATGGATCAGATGGGCCAACGGGAGGTTCAGGTTGCATGTGGGGTTCCCTTTCGGTTCCTTAACGTCATCCTTTTTCAGTTGGACGATGCACTTTTCCACCCACTCCTTCGAATAGCCCAGCACCAGCGTTCCTTTGAGATGCGCTTGCCAGGACGTTTCTTCATCCTTCGTTCCTCCGTCCTCGATATACTGGATGATTTCCACATCCTGAAACGTGCTCTTAACGATTTCGAAAGGATCTTCGGTTATTTCGCGCAGTTTCACATCCATCTCCAGACTTCGGGCAAAATCCGCTTCGCTCATGGCCGCGATGATATAGGGATTTTCCATCTCGCTATCAAAAGCCAGAATGACCTCGCCCTTGAGCATTTTGAGTTGCTCGACAAAAACCTCGTCTTCGACCGTCGAGTCGCCCTCGAAGAAAAACTCCTGCCAGGTGTCGGAATCGGGATTTCCGATGAAGTCCTGGAACTGGGGATCGATCCAGAGCTTGCCCAGCGACGACTGCTTGAGCTGGGTCCAGAAGTTGGTGGTGTTCGAGATGCGGACATAGGCCTGGGCTTTCGGCGGGAGGAGCGCCGTTCGTTCGATGGCCGTTGCGGCCAGCGGGATGGACAGCAGAAGAGAGATGGATCGTAGGCTTAATTTAGCGAACATGTGTGGGTTCCTTTTGTTCGGATGAAAACTTACCCGGCCGTCGCGGCGGGTCGGGATAGACAAAACCGGACTCGGGGTTGGTGGCATCGTAGGCAAAGGCATCGATATGATCGAGGATGTATTTGGCGTGCCGCGCCGGAATGGCAAAGTTCAGCCCTTCCATGCTCGGCACACCCATGTTGATGATCCCTACCACTTGGCCGCGCGCATTGAACAGGGGGCCGCCGGAGTTCCCCGGGTTTACGGGGGCATCGACCTGCAAGTAGAGGATGCCGCCAAAGTTGCGGTGGGTCTGGCTGAGCACGCCCTCGGTCACCGTACGTTCGAGGCCGAGCGGGTTGCCGATGGCAAATACGGTTTCGCCGATGTTGAGGTTTTCCTCTGGCTCGAAGATGACCGGGGTAACCGCGGTGTCAAAATCCTCTAACCGCAGCACCACCAGATCGTGGAACGGTGCGGCGGCAACAATCTCAACCTCCTTGTGTACCACGCGTCGCAGCACCTTCCCCTCCAGCAGGAACTGGGTGACGGAAATATGTTTTTCGCCAGCAATAACGTGGAAGTTGGTGATGAGATAGCCCTGTTTGTTGATGAAGAATCCGGAGCCGAGCCCGGCGGCAGTCTTAACCAGCACGACGGAGGGGGAGTAAAGTTTGGAGGCTTCTTCGGTCGAGATGCGTTCCGGAGATTGTGCACTGTAGAGCTGGTTCGTATCGACGGGTGCCGTGCCTGCCTCTGTTTGCTGGTCTTCATAGACCGCAAGAATTTCATTGCGTGGAATGCGCAAAACGTCATAGCCCAGATCCAGTACAACGGCACCGTCCGAACCCTTAAGCAGGGGTGCCTGAACTTTCGCTCCCCCCTTCAACACCACGTCCTCCGCGAACCCGGCAGTTGCGAGAAGGGTCAAAATTAAACAAAGGTGTACTCTCATAGGTGATCCTTTTAATGCGCAACGAATGATACGTGACCGAGAAAACAGAGAAAGACTACCCCAAGCGCACAAGTGTGTCAAAAACCCATCCCCTGATTATAGGGATCAGGTCTCAATCATTACGTCTCACGATAAATCTTCTTTACCTCGTCCGCGATGACCTTGACCCCTTCATGCACCACGGCATCGTCCTGCGCGTAGGTAACGCGGATGCACTCGTGCTTGTGTTGCCAGTATTCGTTTTCCATCCCCGGGAAAAAATAGTGCCCGGGAATGATCAGTGTATTGCGGGCTTTCAACCGTTCATAGAGTTCGGCGGCGGTGCAGGGCAATTCCTGAAACCAGAGCCAAAGGAATAGGGCCCCTTCGGGTTTATGAATGCGGCAGGGCACATCGCCGAGCTCCTCCCTGAACCATTCCAGCGTTTGGAAGGCCTTGCGTTTATAGAAAGGCTGAATGATCTCCCGGCTCATCTGCATAATTTCGCCGCTGCGCACCATGTCCATCGCCATGCGGGCACCGCTGCCGCCCGGAGCGAGATGCATCACACCATTGATTTCGGAGATGGCTGCCGCAATTTCCTCTCGGGCAATCACAATGCCTGTGCGCAGGTTGGGCAGTCCGAGTTTGGAGAGGCTCATGCAGACGACGGTATTTGAATTCCAGATGGGCTTGGCATCGGTGTAGATAATATCGGGGAAAGGCGTGCCGTAGGCATTGTCGATAATGAAGGGAATATCTCGGTCTTGGGCAATCGCATCCAAATGCAGAATTTCAGTATCGGTCAGCACATTGCCCGTGGGATTGGTCGGGCGCGACACGCAAATTGCGCCAATGTCGTCGCCCACCTCAAGCGCATCGAAATCGACATGGTATTTAAACAGCCCATCATCAAGCAGCTCAATACTCGGGCGCTGCGCGGTAAAAAAATCAGCGCTCAGTCCCGCGTCGGCATAGCCGATATATTCCGGGGTCAGTGGAAACAAAACTTTCTTTTTCGAGCCATCCGGCATCTCGCCCGCAAATAGATTGAACAGGCAAAAGAAGGCGTTTTGGCTGCCATTGGTCAGGGCAATGTTTTTGGGGCCGATTTCCCAGCCAAAGGTTTCGCGCAGCATCTTTGCAAGCACTTCGATGAAGGCTGCGTTGCCGCGCGATCCATCATAGTTTCCGATCATAGACTCAAAGCCCTTTGGCTCGGCAAGGATCGCCTCCATTTGCTTGCGGAAGATATTCTGTACCGCAGGGATATGTGCCGGATTTCCACCTCCCAACATCAACATATCGCCCTTCGCCATCGCTGCACCGAGATCATCCATCAGCTGGGTGATCCCCGCCTTGCGCGTAAACTTTTTGCCGAATTTTGAAAGTTTCATAGGGAGAAGATAGACCATGTAGAGCGCGAAGAACACGAAAAAAAGGGAGGGGATCGACCGCTGGGCGAGGAGTCGTGCAGCTATGTAGTCTCCCGCCTTTAGGCGGTCTTTTTACACCGTTGCAATCACAATTGCGCGTTTTGGGGCAGGGTGGCCTTCGATTGTTTGGGTCGGGTCGGTGGTGTTGAGGAAGGTGGGGAGCGAGTCGAAGGTCATCCAATCGGTGGAGCGTTGTTCGGCGGTGGAGGTGGTGGTGAGATCGACGGTGCGGATGTTCGTGAGTCCGCAGCGGTGCATCCAGTACTCTAACGTTTTTACCGTGGGGATGAACCAGACATTGCGCATTTTGGCGTAGCGGCCGTTCGGGGTCAGCGTGTAGCCTTCCGGGCCGTCGACGATCAGCGTTTCAATTACCAACTCGCCCCCGGGGCGCAAAAATGATTTCAGCCGCTCAAGATGTTCCATCGGCGACTTGCGGTGGTAGAGCACGCCCATGGAAAAGACGGTATCGAAGGCTCCGGGGGTGTCAGGAACATGTTCGATGCCGAGCGGAAGTACCCACGCACGCGGGTTTTGGATAAAGTGTTTCATCGCAAAAAACTGGCAGATAAACATGGGTGAAGGGTCGATGCCGACGACCAACTTCGCCCCCTCGCCGACCATCCGCCAGCAGTGGTATCCATTCCCGCAGCCGACATCGAGGATCGTGCGGTCCTTCAATGGCTGGATATGCGGACGGACGCGGTCCCACTTCCAGTCGGAGTGCCATTCGGTATTAATGTCCACGCCGTGAATGTGATACGGCCCCTTGCGCCACGGGTGGAATTCTTTCAGCTGGGATTCGAGTTCCAGAAATGTCTCGCCCTCAACGCGAACTTCATTTTTCAGTTGAACGGATGATGTGTTCAGGGCTGGAAGTTGGCCGAGGACTTCCTCCCATTGGGGTAAGAGACCGTGGCGTTCGTAACGCAATCCGTGCGCAATCCGTGCGGGAAGTAGTTCAATCCACGGTTCCAGCAGTGAACCTGCGAGTTGGGGGTAAAATTCTGAATAATCAATTTTCATGGGAATCCGTGTAATCTGTGAAGGGGCTACTTCACGGCGAGCATGGACATGAAGTTGAAGCATTGGAACCAGACATCGACCGAGGAGAAGCCGGCTTTGATAAGTCGCTCGCGGTGGGCGGGAATGGTTTCCGGAACGAGCACATTTTCAAGGGCGGAGCGTTTTTGGCTGACTTCAAGGTCTGAATATCCGTGAGCACGTTTGAAGTCGTGGTGAATATCGATTAGCAGATCGTTGAGGTGGGCATCGTCGAAGAGCACCTTTTCGGAGAGAATCAGCACGCCTCCGGGCCGCATGCCTTGGTATATTTTTTCCAACAGCCGAAGGCGCTCTTCGGGGGGGATGAACTGAAGCGTAAAGTTGATCACTACTACCGAGGCATTGTTTATTTCTGTTGTAACTATATCTTCCTCGACAACATGCACATTTGAGCAGGTGTGAACTCTCTCAATCGACTTGCGACAGCGCGCCACCATGGCGGTCGAGTTGTCGATTGCGATGATCCGGCAGTTCTTTGCGTTGAGTCCGCGGGCCATCGAGAGGGTGGCGGCACCGAGCGAGCAGCCGAGATCGTAGAGGGAGCTGCCGGGTTGGGCATAGTGTTCGCTCAGCGTTTCGATCATGGTGATGATGGCGCGGTAGCCGGGGACCGAGCGCTCGATCATATCGGTGAAAACGTCAGCCACCTGGGCATCGAAGTTAAAATTGGCAATGTTCGCCAGCGATTCGGAATAGATTTGGTCTTTGTCCATAGCGCGAGAATGTAGCAAAGGAGGGTCGCTTATTCAAAACCTTCTCAAGGGATGTAGTTCCGCCTTCAGGCACAGTATACGAAGCCGCCTAAAGGCGGGACTACATACCGAGGTGGGTTAGGCTCAGGGTAGTATTATTTACTATTTTATTTGGATGTTTTTCTCCCGATGTGGTCAACATACCCGATACACCTTGAACTAAATGGAATCGATTCATGCGTAGACCACTTTTATATGTATTGCTGATTGGACTTCTGGTTCTTCCACGGATTGGACATTCCGTTGTTTTTTATTCAACCGGCGATCCCGCCTATAATACGACAGAACCTACGGGTTCGCTTACGAATACGGGTTGGAATTTGCAGGGGACTTTTAATCAATTTCTTGGAACCCCCATTGCTCCTCATCATTTTATTACCGCTAAACATGTTTCAGGAGTTGCGGTTGGGGGATCGTTTACATTTGATGGAACGTCCTACACAACGATTGCCAAAATTAATGATGCCGATAGCGATTTAACGCTTTGGGAGGTCAATGGCACATTTTCCCGTTACGCGGCATTAAATAACTCCGATGAAACGGATCAGCCGATTGTTGTTTTTGGTCGGGGAGTGGAACGAGGCGTGGAGGTCACGGACAGAGGTTGGAAATGGGGAGCCAATACGGGGGTGATGCGCTGGGGAGAGAATCAGGTGGCCGGATTTGGTGACTATGTGGTCGGCGGCGATCAAAAATTGATCCGGATGGAGTTCAATTATGGTGCTGGAGAGAATGAGTGTATGCTGGCCGATAAGGATTCCGGCGGGGCCGTATTTGTTGAGGTGGATGGCCTGTGGAAGCTGGCCGGTATCAATTATGCAGTCGGCCCAGTACGGTTCAGTTATAATTCTGACGGATCGAGTCTGTTCTATGCGATGCTTTATGATTATTCCCTATCCTCACATAATGCAGGTGATTTTTTTTACTGGACAGGTTCTTCGTGGACTTCTGCATATAATAGAAATGGATTGCCGTGCTCTTTTTATGCAACACGCATCTCTTCGCGCTACAGCTGGATCACCAACAACATTCCAGATTTTGATCAGGATGTAGATGGGTTGCCGGATTGGTGGGAAACGCTCTACGGTTCGGGGCCGACTTCACTGAATCGGGATGGGCATTTGGATTCGGATGGCTTTACGAACTATGAGGAATGGCTGGCGGATACGGATCCGACCGACGGAACCTCGCTCTTCGAAATTCTGGGTGAATCCACGCCCACCAATCTGGTTTTCAGCAGTTCGACGAACCGAAAATATCAGGTGGAATATCGTACCAATCTTGCTGATACCAATGAAATATGGGGAATTGAAGAGCCCTGGTCTGATGGTGTGAGCCCCCAGAAGGAACAAGCGGTTACCGATTCGCCGAGCAACCGCTTCTATCGCGTGCGTGCCAAGCTCCGCTGA
>JAOZKS010000637.1 GCA_029935255.1 Pontiella sp. | reverse complement strand
TCTTTTCAATGAAGTCGAGACCCTCTGCGGAAAAGCCTATCATCCCGAGGAGTCAAGCGACTGCCAAAGGGCGGGCTCCGCACCCGGACGCTATTTTTTTGGAAGCGAAGAGTTCAAGATTTCCCGCCCACGCGTCAGAAAGAACAAGGGCGGCAAGAGCAAAGAGGTTCGCCTCGCCAGCTACGAGGCCGCCCAGAACCGCGATTCTCTGCATGATGCTATGCTCAGAGCGTTCATGGCCGGGATTCCATCTCGAGAGCACAAGCGTATGTTTAAGGGCGCATCAGGAACGAGCCATGGCGAAGTCAGTCGCTTGTGGGAACGCGAAGGACTCCGTTGTATCGAAGAGCTACGAGAGCGGGATCTGGGCAAAGAAGACTATGTTGTGCTCATGCTCGACGGCATTGGGCTAGGCAACGATCTTTGCGCCATCGTGGCTTTGGGCATTACGGTAGGTGGCGAAAAGCACATTCTCGATTTCCAGATTGGCTCATCGGAAAATCTCGAAGTTTGTACCGACCTGCTCAACCGGATTGAGGCGCGTGGATTCAAGCCAGACCGCCGCTTGCTGGCGGTCACAGACGGATCAAAGGCCTTGCGCAAGGGGGTGCGTACAAAATGGCCGGATGCGATCATCCAGCGCTGCCTGATCCACAAGGCCCGCAACATCAAGGGATACCTCTCCTATCGTCACCACGGCGAGGTCGACCGGCTCTTCACCCGTTTGCGCAAGGCAGAAGGGCTCGATGCTGCTGAGGAGTGTGCAGAAGAGTTACGAACTTTTCTACAAGGAAAAAATGCCCAGGCATTCAACAGTTTGGATGAGGCCGGAGACGAACTTCTGGCCGTCCAGCGCCTAGGTGCGCCCAGCACGTTGAATACAACCTTGCTCAACACCAACTGCATCGAGAACTCATTCAGGAACGTCCGCGCCAAGATCCGGCGCGTAAGCCGCTGGAGACCCGAGACGCAAATGGCCTCGAAATGGATGGCCTACGCCCTGCTCGAAGCCGAACGTGGCTTTCGTCGAATCAATAGCTACAAAGACATATCAAAGCTTGCTGCGATCTTGCAAAGTATTTCTCCCCCTCCTCCGGAGGAGGGGGAGAAGGCTTCGCCTTCCCGCTC
>JAOZKS010000636.1 GCA_029935255.1 Pontiella sp. | reverse complement strand
ACCAAAAAGGGAGTCCCCTACGACGGCGCACAGGGCAAAGCCAAGGGCCTCTATCCTTCGAACGACGGACAGAGCACCCATCCGCGCGCACCGTTCGAAACCCCACAGGAATGGCGCGATAGCTGGGCAAAACGTGTTAAGCAGCTGATCGAGGATTATGAGCCCGACCACCTCTATTTCGACTGCGCAGTACCCTTCCGAGGTTCGGATGAAGGCAAAACCGGTATGGACGTGATTGCCCATTTCTACAACCAGCGCCCGGAAGGCGTCATGTGCATCAAGGAGCGCCCGTGGCAGGGCCTCTACGCCGATGGTATCGCCACCCTCGATTATGAGCGCGGAAAAGCGGCGTCCATTCTCGACGCTCCGTGGCAGACCGACGATTCGATCGGCTCGTGGGGCTACAACCCCGCCAAGCCCTACATGAAGCCCGGCCTCGTGGTTGATAAGATCATCGACATCGTTTCCAAGAACGGAAACATGCTGCTCAATATTCCGATCAGGGCCGACGGCACGCTCGACCAAACCGCAACCGATCTGCTGATCAACGTCGGCGAGTGGTTCGATGTCAACGGCGAAGCGATCTACGGCACCCGCCCTTGGTATATGTTCGGTGAAGGAAAGGGCGAGATCGGCGCGCACGACCTTGAATCCTCCTTAACATCCAAGGATATTCGCTACGTCACCAAAGGCGACACGCTATATGCATTCGTAATGGATTGGCCGAAGGCCAAGAAGAAACCGGTTGTCCTGACCAACATTACCGCCATGAATACCCGCATCACCGAAGTGGTCTCTGTCGAACTGCTCGGCCACGACGGTAAGCTGAAATGGGAAAATCACGGTGACGGCCTGCAGATTTGGTTCCCGAAAGAAAAACCCTGCGAGCACGCCTACGCGCTGAAGATCGGCTTCAAGAAATGAGGAGAGACATTGTGAACAAAAAACTGATTGCTCTCACCGCTTGCACAATCATGGCGGGCATCGTGTCTGGGATTGCCAAAGAGAAACCCAACATTCTCTTCATCTTCGCCGACGACCTTTCCTACGAAACCATCGGCGCGTTCGGCATCCTCGACATCGATACGCCCAACCTCGATAAACTGGTCGATGGCGGCACCACCTTCACC
>JAOZKS010000256.1 GCA_029935255.1 Pontiella sp. | reverse complement strand
CGGACCGTTCCATCGACTCAAGCCCGCCATCCAGCGGGCTTGATCGGCGTTTATCGGCCAAACATCGGCTGATCCGATCATCGCTTTTTGCAGAAACATTCGCGCAGAACAAACGCTGGGTGGGCCGCAACATGGTTCTCTGGCGCAGAAGCGGAGCGGATGCTTCTTTGCGTTTAGGGGTGATCACCAGCAAGAAAATAAGCCTGCGCGCCAACCAACGAAACCGTGCCCGCCGCCGCCTCCGCGAAGCCTACCGCAACCTCCGTCCCTATTTTTCCGGCGACTTCGATGTCCTGCTGATCGGCCGTCGCTCCATTCTTCAGGCCGACTGGATCGATATCCTGCGCGAAATGCTCAAGCTCGCCCAGCGCGCCGACCTTATCACCGATGAAAACCGCAAGAAGGCGGAGACGGAGCATGGAATCAACTAAGCCATCCATCCCGGCACGCGTCTTGATCGGCATGGTTCACGTGTACCAAAAAGCAATCAGCCCATGGCTGGGGCAGCGTTGCCGCTTTCACCCCAGCTGTTCCAACTATTGCATTGATGCCCTGAAACAACGTGGTATGGTCTTCGGTCTTTGGCTCGGACTCAAAAGAATCTGCAAATGCCATCCGCTCCATCCGGGCGGATACGACCCCGTTCCCGAACGGAAAAACAAATTTACGAAGAGAGAAATTGATGAATAAAAAAGATTTGATACCCGTCATTATAATCGTCCTGCTGATTCCGCTCTGGATGGTCGTCGACCAGAAACTTATTGCCCCGAAATTCCCGGCCAAGACACCAGCCCCCGTTGAGCAACCTGCCACGGATGTTCCTGCGGCCGGAATGATTGAAGCAGCCTCTCTCACGGAAACTGCTCCAGAAAAACCCGTCGAAGTCGTTCCTGAACCCGAGCCCTCGGCCGAGGAAGTCGTGACCTTTCTGGAAAATGAACATGTAAAACTTGAACTGACCTCCTTCGGCGGGGGCATTAAATCAGCCACGTTGCTGAACTATCCGGAATTCGACGAAAAGGACAGCCCTCCGGTCATGCTCGATTTTTCCGACTCTACCGCTTTGGCCTACGAAGGCATCAGAGGCCTTGGGGCAACCGATTCGCTCACCGTTCAACCCTCGCCAGAGGGTTCTTCGGTCGTCTTTTCCAAGACATGGAAAGGCGGAACCACCTTCGAGCGCACGATTACTCTCGGCGAAGACTATCTGCTCGCCATCAATGACCGCTTCATCAACTCCAGCTCCAACCCATGGAACCTGCCCGCCCTCCGCATCCATACCGGACTCATGAAAAACCCCGCCGACATGGTTGCGCAGCGGGGTGTCAGCATTCTCGGCGTCGACTCCTTCACCCCTGCGGGCGGCGTCAGCTATTGGGGCAAGACGCTGCACAAGCTCTACGGCAAAGAAAAGCCCCTTTCCATCGATACGACCCCGATCGATATGACCGGGGTTAAGGTGGACTGGGTTTCCGCCAAGAACAAGTTCTTCACCCAGATCCTCCGCCCGACCGAATCGGTTGCCACCATGGCCATCCTGTCCTCGCGCGAGACCGAAGGCAAAGGCGTGGTTCCAAAGAATGTCGCCGCCGCGCTGGTCTTCAAATCGGAAGCGGTCGATGCAGGAAGCAGCTACGGCATCGACTACACCTACTACATTGGCCCGAAAAAATATTCCATCCTGAAAGATTCCGGCTATTCCATGGAAAAAGTAATGGAGTTCGAAACCACCGGCTTCTTTTCCTGGATGAACTGGCTGATGGAACCCTCGCGTAAATTCCTATTGGTCACGATGAACTTTTTCGACGGAATATTCCATAACTACGGCGTGGCCATCATCCTGCTGACCCTGCTCATCCGCATCCTGTTCTGGCCGCTCACGCACAAGAGCACCGAAAGCATGAAGCGCATGCAGGAGATCCAGCCGGAAATCAAAGCCCTGCAGGCAAAATACGGCAAGGAAAACCCGCAAAAGCTGCAACAGGAAACCATGAAGCTCTACAAAGAGAAGAAGGTTAACCCAATGGGCGGCTGCCTGCCGATGTTTGTGCAGATTCCGGTCTTCATCGCACTCTTCACCGTACTGCGCAATGCCATCGAACTGCGCTATGCCAGCTTCCTGTGGATTGCCGACTTGAGCACGGCCGAAAACCTTTTTGCCGGCAGCATTCCCTTCGTGGGATCGCTCAACATTCTTCCGCTCTTAATGTCGGCCTCGATGATCTGGCAGCAAAAGCTGACCCCTCAAGCGGCGACGACTCCGGAACAGATTCAGCAACAGAAGATGATGATGTTCATGATGCCCATCATGATGCTGTTCTTCTTCTACAAGATGCCCTCGGGCCTCGTGCTCTACTGGACCACCAGCAACCTGCTCATGATCCTGCAGACGAGCCTTCGCAACATGAAGAAAAAGAAAAAAGAGGCGTAGTGCTTGGTGCTTATGAAGCGTATTCCCGGCCGATTTCCCGTCAAGCAATACGTAGAAGGTCTAATGTTGCTTCCGCAGGTGCGAGGGAAGTATCCGCAACTGGTCGCGGTATTTGGCAACGGTGCGGCGAGCAATCTTCATCCCTTTTTCTTCCAGCAGGGTCACTAGTTTTGCATCGGAAAAGGGCTTCTTCTTGTCCTCGTCCCGGACAATTTCTCCGAGTGCGGCCTTCACACTTTCATTGGAAATGGATTCCCCGCTGGTCGTCATAATACCCGGTTTGAAGAAATACTTCATGCTGAGCAACCCTTGCGGAGTCTGCATGTATTTTCCGGTCGTGGCGCGGCTGATGGTGGTTTCGTGCACTTCGAGCAGCTCCGCCACCGTCTTCATGTTAAGCGGCTTGAGCTTTGAAACGCCATGGTCGAAAAAGTCGCGCTGGATGCGCACAATCTCCACCGCAATCCGGTAGATCGTGTTCATTCGCTGATCAATGCTCTGAATGAACTGCTTGGACTTGGTGATTTTCTCGCGGATATAGAGCTTTACCTCTTTCGAGGTGTTGGGATCCTTGAGCATCTGCAAATATTTCTGGCTGATGAATAGCTTTGGATAAGGCTTCTTGTTCTGCGTGATGACATATTCGCCATCCTTCTTTTCCAGAATAATTTCAGGCGTCACATATTCAATACGTTCTTCGCTAAAGTTGTGCCCGGGTTTTGGATCCAGCTTGGCAACGGCCTTGGCCAGTTCCTTGACCCGATCAACCGCAAGCCCCATTGCCCGGGCAATTTCATCGAACTTGTGGCGCCCAAGCAGGTCGAGGTGATCGGCAATGAGCTGGTATTCCTGAGAATCCTCTTTGCCTGCACGCTTGAGCTGAAGCAATAGGCACTCGCGCAGATCTCGCGCGCCCACACCGGCAGGCTCAAAATCATGGATCACGTCGAGAATCTTATCCAAGGTTTCCACCGGGAAGTTGGGCAGCGCCAGCAGGTCCTCGACATCGAGCGTTAGATAGCCGTCATCGTTGATATTGCCCACCACGATTTCGCCAATCTTCCGTTCATACTCATTCAGGCTGGAGAGATTCAGTTGATCGAGCAGTTGGTCGTGCAGCGAGGTGGCCTCGGAAAGCGAATCCATCATGTATTGGTACTTTTCTTCCGCATCGCTCCCGCCGGAAACCTGACGGTTTTCATAGAAGCTATCGAACTCCTCGCCCAGCGCAGCCAGCTTATCAAACTCGTTGTCGAATTCGTCGCGCTCGACATCTTTAGTTCCCTGTTCGATCTCGATCTGCTCGTCGGCCTGTTCCTGCGTGGCTTCCAGCGTAGGATTTTCGGAAAGCTCCTGCTTGATCATCTGCTGAAGATCAAGCAATGGCATCTGCAGGATTTCCAACGACTGGAAAAGATGCGGAGCAAGAACCTGCTGCATCTTCATTTCCTGGCTTAAAACTAGTCCGGGGTGTGCCATAAGATAAATCTACCCTTTCACCCGCATTTCTCAAGCCAAGTTTACAAGGAAAGGCAATCATATACCCGTATAAACCCGTCTGGATTTAATAATCCGCTAAAATATATTTCCATCCCGCCCGCTTAGCCTATGATGAGCGGCGATTTTCAGGAGAGATTGTTCAATGAGTTTGGAAGTGTGTGTGTTGGCCAGCGGAAGTTCAGGAAACTCCGTCTATGTGGCCTCGGAAAAA
>JAOZKS010000255.1 GCA_029935255.1 Pontiella sp. | reverse complement strand
CAAAGTGCGGAACTATGTTGCATTGGCAAAAGAGGAAAAACCGCTATTTGAAATTTATGTCAAAGAAAAGGCCATCCTTACGCTTCAGCAGAAAAAAGCCTATGATGCGCTTTCGGATGAAGAGAAAGAGGGTGCAACCGCTGGGCAACAGGCCAAGGCTTGGATGTGCAAAAACTTTTTCGATGTCCGCACCTTCGGAGCCGTGATGTCGTTGAAGGAATTCAATTGCGGTCAGGTTCGCGGCCCGGTTCAGTTTGGGTTTGCCCGGAGCAAGGATCGTATTTTCACTGGGGAACACACCATCACCCGTATGGCCGTTGCCACCGAGAAAGAAGCCGAAAAGCAAAAAGGCGACAACCGTACCATGGGGCGCAAGTTCACCGTTCCCTACGGCCTCTACGAAGTGCATGGATTCATCTCCGCCCCACTGGCGAAGCAGACCGGGTTCTCCGAAGAAGATCTGGAGTTGTTTTGGAATGCATTGCTCAACATGTTCGATCATGACCGCTCCGCCGCGCGCGGCGAAATGGCTCCGCAAAAGCTGATTGTTTTCAAGCACGCTTCCGAACTCGGCAATGCCCCCGCGCAGAAACTCTTCAACCTCGTAAAGGTCGAGAAAAACTGCGGCGACAAGCCGCCGCGTTCGTTTGCCGATTATACGGTATCGCCCATTGATCCAGCGGATGTTCCAGATGGGGTGAAGCTGATCGAGATGCTGTAGGAAGGATGCACATGGAAGAAAATGAGGGGCAACTGGGGTTCGACTTTTCCGGGAAACCGGAGGAGGCGCTGCCGGAAATGCCGCGCGTTCCGGATGCCAAGGGATACGGTTCCTTCGTTTCTGGACGGGAAGAGGCGGTGGAGCAATTCAATAAAAAATTCGGCGCCATGATAAACAAGCAGGTTCGCTTGAAGCTGTTTGGCTGGGAGGAGGAATTCACCGGAAAGCTTTTGCTTGACGATCTGCTGCTTCCGAAATCGAAGAAGGATGAGGTTCCACTGCGCATTGGGCGCGTTACCTTCGATCTCCGCGACATCGAACGTTGTTTTCGCGAAGAGGCGGTTTGATCTCGCGAAGGGGGCTACTGCCACTGCGTCGGGCGACGGAGCTGGGCAAGAGTGCCGATGCGTTCGGCGTTGGGGAAGCTGGCGGAAATTGTGGATGCGGGTGTGAAATATGAGATCTGAAATTTGAAATGGAGCGAGGCGACTTATGAAATACGAGAATTTCGAGGATGTGCCGGTTTGGAACGATGGGGTGGATTTAACGGCTCGTATTTTTGAGGTGACGGAGGATCGCGCTTTCCGGGGACGAGGCGACATTGCCAATCAGATTCAGCGCGCGGCGTTGTCGGTGCCGAATAATATTGCCGAAGGGTTCGAGCGGGGTACTACGCCGGAATTGATCCAGTTTCTCTACTATGCCAAGGGGTCGGCAGGGGAGGTGCGCTCCATTTGCCATGTGATCGAACGCATCAAGGCATTTGAACATCTGAAATCTGACATTTCAAATCTCAGATCGTTTGCAAAAAGCATTTCACGTCAGTTGGGTGGGTGGACGTTTTCTTTGCAGGAAACGGACATCAGGGGAACGCGGTATCTGACTGCAACGTCGAAGGCCGCATATCACCAAAAGGGCAAGGCTCAGGTGTTTATGGAGGATTTAAAGAAAGAGCATGAGGTGCGGTTGGAGGAGTTGAAACGGGAGAGGGGGCAAGGTTGATATTTTCCGACTCCGATCTTCTTCCGCTCTCCGCCTTGCAGCATTACATCTACTGCCCCCGCCAGTGCGCCCTGATTCATCTGGAACAGCAGTGGACGGAAAACCGATTCACCGCCGAGGGCCGGGCGCAGCACGATCGCGTCGACCGCCCCGAGCACGAAACCCGCGATGGCATCCGCTATGAATATGCAGTGCTCCTGCGCTCCCTCCGGCTCGGCCTGATCGGCAAGGCGGACGTGATCGAATTCCATCTTCCCGATTCTCCGACGCGGGATTTGAAATTTAAAATCTCAAATTTAAAATCTGAAATGCCGGAAAAAAACATTCGTGTTTTTCCGGTGGAGCACAAGCGCGGCCGCCCAAAACCGACCCACTGCGACTGGGTGCAGCTCTGCGCACAGGCGCTCTGCCTCGAAGAAACCTTGGGTGTGGAGATCGAGGAGGGCGCCATTTTCTACGGCCTGCCCCGCCGCCGCCAGCCCGTCGAATTCTCTCCCGAGCTGCGAACCGAAACGGAAAAGACGGCAAGGGATCTGCACGCACTGATCCAATCCGGAAAGACCCCGCCCGCCGAATATATCGAAAAGAAATGCGCCGCCTGCTCCTTGCTCGAAACCTGCATGCCGCAAAAGCACCGCAACGTATCCGCCTATCTCAAGGAGGCTCTAAGGGAAGTTGAACCGCAGAACACTGAACAAGGAATGTCGAATAGCGAAGGAGTGGAACCTTCATGATTCTGCGGTTCCTTGTTCAATATTCGATATTCAAGCGGCTTGCCGCGCAAAGGAATCTTCATGAAAAAGCACCTTAACACCCTATACGTTACCACCCAGAATGCCTACCTCCACAAAGAAGGGCAGTCCGTCGTCGTCAAAGTTGAAAAAGAGACCCGCCTGCGCATTCCCGTCCATACCCTCGACGGCATCGTCTGCTTCGGTGCCATCTCCATGAGCCCCTTCCTCATGCACCACTGCGCCGAAAGCAACGTCGCCGTTTCCTTCCTCTCCCAATACGGAAAATTCCTCGCCCGCATCCAGGGGCCGGTTTCGGGGAATGTGCTTTTGCGGCGCGAGCAATACCGCGTGGCCGACCGCCCCGAAGCCACCGCCGCCATTGCCAGCAACATGCTGATTGGAAAGCTCGCCAATGCCCGTGCCGTACTCCGCCGCGCCCAGCGCGACCACGGCGAAAACCCCAGCCTCAAAACCGCCGAAAGCCGCCTCTCCCAATATCTCCGAAGGTTGGAAACCCCCATGCCCATCGACGAGCTACGCGGAAACGAAGGCGAAGCCGCCGCATCCTACTTCTCCGCCTTTCCCCAGCTTGTCACCGCCAAAGACGAAGCCTTTGCCTTCAGCGGCCGCAACCGCCGCCCGCCCACCGACCCCGTCAACGCGCTCCTCTCCTTCGCCTACACGCTCCTCGTCCACGACTGCCGCTCCGCCCTCGAAGGTGTCGGCCTCGACCCCTGCGTCGGCTACCTCCACACCGACCGCCCCGGGCGCCCGAGTTTGGCCCTCGACCTCATGGAAGAATTTCGCGCCTTTCTTGCCGACCGCCTCGTCCTATCGCTCATCAACCGAAAGCAAATCCAGCCCAAAGACTTCAACGACTCCGCCGGAGGCGCCGTCTCCATGTCCGACTCCGCCCGTAAAACGCTCCTCGCCACTTGGCAAAAACGAAAGCAAGAAGAGATCACCCATCCCTATCTCGGTGAAAAATGCAAAGTAGGCCTCGTTCCCCACCTCCAAGCCCAGCTCCTCGCCCGCCACCTTCGAGGCGACCTCGAAGCCTACCCGCCCTTTATCTGGAAATAGAAGCGTCGCAGACCCGTAAATCGGCAATCAAAAATCGGAGATCGAAAATGTTAATCCTCATCACCTACGACGTATCCACCATCAACAAACCCGGACGCCGCCGCCTCACCCGCATAGCCAAAACCTGCCTCGACTACGGCCAGCGTGTTCAAAACTCCGTCTTCGAATGCCTCGTCGATCCCGCCCAATGGACAGCACTCCGCGCCGAACTTCTCCGCCTCTACAAACCCGAAGAAGACAGCCTCCGCTTCTACTTCCTCGGGAAAAACTGGGAAAGCAAAGTCGAGCACCACGGAAACAAAGACACCCCGAATTTAGAAAGCGGAACCCTCATTGTATGACCCCGCGAACCCCCAGCCCCCACCCAAACCCCGGCACGTTCGCAATCCCTGCAAGCACCACGAAACAAACGAAATAAATCTGACCGTTCTTTGAAAACCGAATAAAAACCAAGGCTCGCGAAGAGGTTCGCGCAAACCTTGCGGTTGACACCGCATCTGCAACGCATTACAAAAACACCGTCGCCCCCCACCCGGGGGGCGCGGATTGAAACCGCTGCCGGAGGCCCAGTCGGCATCGACCTTGAGTCGCCCCCCACCCGG
>JAOZKS010000635.1 GCA_029935255.1 Pontiella sp. | reverse complement strand
ATTATAAAGTCATGGTGTTTATGTCCAGTTTTGCCGAACACAATCGGATCGTTATGTATGAGGTTGTGGTTTCGCATGAAAATTCCACAGTCCACAGTCCGCAGGATGGCAGGAAGGATGCATCCGATGAGCGCATTTTTTTGATTAAATACGAAAGGCATGTAAATGAAAAATTGGTTGATGTTGAGTGATTTTATGAAGGGGCGGCGTGCCGCTCTTTGCGCAGGTATCGTTTCTTGCCTAGTTTCAAGTCTATTGTCCGGATACGCATCTGAGTTGCATGATGACGGTCTGGTTCTGCCGTATGTGCCTCCGCAGGAGCAAATCGACTATTTTAAACAGTTGGATCCCTCGCTGGTGCCGACCATGAAGGCTGATCCGGCCCGGGTTGAAGAGTGGCAGGATGGCCGATTCGGCGTGTTTATGCATTGGGATCCTTCCTGCCAGATGACGGGAGCCACTAGCTGGAGCCGTAATGGGCGCCGGCCTCACCATCCAAAGGATGGGGTTCATAGCCCCAACGGCATCCCGACCGAGGTGTATGACAACCTGTATAAAACCTTCAATCCGGTAAAGTTCGATGCGGATCGGTGGGTCCGGATGATCAAGGATGCCGGTGCCAAATATTTTGTTTTCACGGCGAAGCATCATCAGGGATTTTGCATGTTTGATTCCGCCGTGACGGACTATGATATTATGTCGACTCCCTTCAAACGGGATATCTGCAAAGAACTGGCCGATGCCTGCCATGAACATGGGGTTGAGTTCTATTTTTACTATTCGCAACCCGACTGGACGGAAGAGCGGTATCGGGTGGATATTAATGGGCCGGATTTCGACAAATACCGCACCGAATTCCTTGAACCTCAGTTGCGTGAGCTGGTCTCGAATTACGGTCGACTGGGAGGCATCTGGTGGGATGGCCTCGGCAAGCATCCGGATACATGGAACACACCGGGGTTGTTGAAAATGATGCGCGAAAAACAACCTCATTTGTTGTCCAACCATCGCTGTGCACCGCGCACCTGGCGATTCGGGGATTTTGACGGCCCCGAAAAAGAGGTTGGCCACTTTCAAATCAACCGCCCGTGGGAAACCTGCGAAGTCATTGGTGGTGGCTGGGGTTACGGCG